>JALVCY010000021.1 GCA_027009605.1 Saprospiraceae bacterium | reverse complement strand
GAGAATGCGCAATACTCTTGTTTTGTACCCATATTCATGTTCTATTGCCATGATATTTGTTTTTCTGCAAAGATAATTGACCAGGTAGGGAACTGATTGCCCAACCCCTAAATTCACAAAAGTTCAGCATAACCAAATCCCATGCTATTCTTTTCCCCAAAACCTGCCCAATAACCGGTTTGGATAAGCTCGATGGGGGCTTGAATCTCAAAATCAAAAGTGTATCCCTTTATTTTAATGGGTTGGTCTTGATCCGGTTTGATATGGATAAGCTTAGATTTTGGTTTGGTCAGGATTTTTAATCGCATTTCAGGGGTTTCTTCTTGCTGCGGTGAACTTGGGGGCATTTGGGATGCCACAAACTTATTCACCAAATTATTAAAAAAAATCTCTTGATACCGGTCGTGATCCGGTGCCAAATATTGTGCATATCGATCCGTTTCGCCTTGGTGGCTGATGCAGACTGGGCTTTTCAGCCGAAATCTCATGGTGTCCCCAAAAGCAATTTCCGGAAGGATGTCCACGCTCTCCACTTCAAAGTCTGTTTGGCTTTTTTCATCCCCAATACTGAAGCGGTACGCCTTAAACAGACCTTCGATAAAATGCCCCAAAGCTTCATGGACAAAAAAGGAAATGGTCAACGACGTAGGCCCTTCTTGCAAAACTAATCTATCTCCGGTGATTCCATATCGTTGCGGTCGTAACCGGCTAAAGGTAAATAGTTTAAACTTACGTCCCGACACAGTCCATCCTTCTTCATGCAGTTGGGTGGCAAATTGCCGGTTCGCTTCCCCCAGTTTGTGATAAATCATGGATGAAATAGCATAATTGCTATTGATGGGAACTTGGGCATTTGCCCGGTGATGTAAGGTGAGTTTTATTCTCATAGTACTAAGCGGGTTAGATTAACAATTCTATTATGTCATAATTTACAACCCGCAAGATACAAACAATCACCCAATTACCAATAATAATTTTTCATCAACTTATCAAAGCTATGAGACTTTTGGGGGTTTTGCTTAAAAAAAGGTAAGGCCTACAGAAAACCAGCGGGCGGGCATTTCTACCAAGTTGGTTTCGGTATATTTTTGGTTAAGGAGGTTGTTGGCTTGGGCGAAAATAGAGAAGTGGGGGAAGGTCCAAGAGATTTTGCCGTCCAATAAGTCATAGTCCGGTAAGGAGACTCTATCTAAATAGCGGTAGGTGAGATTGATGTTGGCTTTGGATGTGATGTTTAGTTGGAAGTTTGTATTGAGTTGGTGTCGGAGATTGTTTAGGGCGTAGCGGGAGTAGCGGACTTCTCCGGTGTTTAATTCTGTTTGGATGTAGGTGTAGTTGATATTGAATAAGAAGGGGAGTCGGCCGGGGTGAAAGCTGAATTCAGTTTCCACTCCGTAGGCGATGACTTGGTTGAAGTTATTGGGTTGCCATTTGGCGGTGTCGGTGGTTCTGGTCCAATCAATGATTTGGTTTCCGTTTCGCCGGAAGGCAGCCCATTGGGCGGATATATTTTTTTGGTGCCATTTGGAGCCGATTTCGAAGGTGAGAGCGGATTCCGGCTGTAAGTTGGGGTTGCCGATATTGGCTTGACTTTCGTAAAATAAATCCGTGTAGGAAGGAGCCCGCCAAGTATATCCGGCATTGGCGTAGGCCTTCCAATGGTCATTGATAGTCCAACCTATATCCAAGCCGGGAAACCATTTTGCCCCAAAATCACTGTAATAGTGAAGGTTGAACCCGGGGATTATATCTAATTGATTATCAAATAGTTGGATGCGCTCTTCTAAGAAAAAACCGATGGCTGTACGGGCATGCGGCCCTAGTTTATTGCTTTGCAGCAAAAAGCGATTAGCGGTTAGGCCAAGGCCGGTTGTAAATTGCTTTGCTTGGTATTTGGTGTGGATTTCAGCGCCTAGATTATGGCTGATGTGCATATTGCGATAGACTTCGGGTTTGTGGCGAATGAAAAGGTACATATCTTGATTTCGACGCCAATAGATTCTAGGGGAGACGTACCAATGTCCGGTATGAGTGGACATTTGCAGGGCGGTGATGCTGGTTTGGATTTCTTCGTATTGGTCTTTGAATTTTGGGCTGGCATAGAAGCCGTTGGCGCCAAATTTCCGGCTGGTCATCCCACCGAGTAGCTTCCAAAACGTATTTTTTATCTGCCAATCCTTTCGGAAAAAACCGTTGGTAAGTTGATAGTCTGTATTGTATTTGTAGCCTTTGGATTCTTGAGTACTCAGGGAGATTAATGTTTTGGAATCCGGTAGATTGGCATTCATTTGAGCTTTCCAAAGTCCGAAATCTCCGGCTTCAAAGGTGGCTGCCAGTGACTTTTTGCGCCCGGATTTGGTGACAATATTGATGGCGCCGGCAAAGGCATTCGGGCCATAGATTCGGGCAGAAGGGCCTTTGATAATCTCGATACGTTGGATGGCTTCTTTGGTAATGGGTAGATTCATGGAGTGATGCCCGGTTTGGGGATCAATCAAGGGAATGCCATCAATTAATACTAATACTTGATCAAAGCTACTGCCCCGAAGGCTGACATCCGCTTGGACGCCGTGTACGCCCCTTTGACGCACGTCGATGCCGGCAAAGTGTTGGATAAGTTCTACCGTGCTATGAGCGGGGAATGCCTGAATTTGTTTTTGGTTGATGACCGTAATGGCATGGGCGTTTTCCTGAAAGGGGATAGAAAGCCGATTGTCCGAGACATTTATTTCCGGAAGGGCTGTGGCCAAACTGTCTTGCCCCCAAACCCAAAAGCCACTGATTAAGGCTGCAAATAATAACGTCCATTTCATCCGTGCGATTTTTGGGCAAAACTAGTTATAAGTTCTCAAATATTAGGTGATTTTGCGGATTTTCTATGTTATTGTCTCGCAATAGTTGTTTGCCGTATGTGTGCGTGTACTAATGCCTAACTATTAAGTAGGGTCTGCTAGTTACTTTACTTTTAATCAGAACAATACTTGCCATTTTTACGTCTATTTCCTAACCAAGACTTTTCATAACCACTAAAACTAAACACAATGGATGACTTTCCCGTCTTGAAGACTGAGCGATTGGTGCTTAATTATCCGGAGCGAAGTGATATTCCGGACATTGTACAGATGCTGAATGAACCCGATTATTCGAGCCATACGCTAGGCTTGCCTTATCCTTATACACCGAAAGATGCGGAGTTTTGGTTGGGGCTTGCGCAAAAAGGTCTTGAGCAAAAGGATAAATTTGTTTTTGCCGTAAGGCTTCAGGAGAGCGGAAAAATCATCGGAGGCATAGATATTTCTTTAGTCCCCAAACATCGCCGCGGAGAAATAGGCTATTGGCTGGGAAAAAACTACTGGAATCAAGGCTATATGACCGAAGCAGGCAAGGCCGTCATCCGATTTGGATTTGAAGAATTGAGCCTAAAACGGATTTATGCATCCCACTTTTCGACCAATCCGGCTTCCGGTAGAGTGATGCAAAAAATAGGCATGGAAAAAGAAGGCTTCCTTAAAGCTTATACCAATAAAGGAGAGGATTATCAGGATCATGTCCTATACGCAATCATTAATCCCAATCTTTGAATGGATTTTCTGCTTTTCTATTTGTACCTTGCAGCCCAAAATTATTAACAGATGAAGTATGACAATATCAACGAATTAATCGGCGAAACGCCATTGGTTCGCATCCACAGTATTTCGACCCATCCGGACGTGAAAGTTTACGCCAAACTAGAAGGGCAAAACCCCGGCGGCAGTGTCAAAGACCGGGCGGCTTATGGAATGCTCAAAGGGGCTCTCGATCGGGGAGACATCACAACAGGTAGTCATGTAGTCGAAGCGACCAGCGGAAATACCGGAATTGCCCTAGCCATGATTGCTAACCAATACAACCTGAAAATGACTTTGGTCATGCCGGATAGCGCTACCCAAGAACGGATTGATACGATGCGGGCTTTTGGAGCGGAAGTCATCTTGACGCCGGCTGAAAAAACCATAGAGTATTCCCGCATATATGCAGAGCAACTCGTTGCCGAAAAGGGATATTACATGCTCAACCAGTTTGCCAATGTGGACAATTGGCGGGCGCATTACCGGACGACCGGCCCGGAAATTTGGAAGAGCTCGAATGGCAAAATCACTCATTTTGTATCGGCTATGGGCACAACGGGGACGATTATGGGAGTTTCTCGGTATTTGAAAGCCAAGGATGATAGTATTCAAATCATAGGGACGCAGCCTACCGAAGGTTCTAAGATACCGGGTATTCGGCGTTGGTCTCCGGAGTTTGTACCGGCTATTTTTGATAAACACCGGGTGGATCGAATAATAGATGTTTCCCGGGACGAGGCCATTCGTTCCATGAAGTTGCTTGCGCAAAAAGAGTCCATTTTTACGGGATTGAGTGCGGGCGGGGCTTATGCTGCTACGGAAAAATTGGTTGGGGAATTGACACGAGGTGTGGTAGTTTTTGTTTGTCCGGATCGGGGGGATCGGTATTTGAGTAGCGGGGTGTTTGGTGTAACGGTGTAACGGTACAACGGTGTAACGGTATAGCGGTGAGTCCACTCCGAAAAGTCGGGTATTTGAAATAGTTTGGGAGATTACCAAATTTTATTCTGAAAGCATGCTTTCTGTTCAATTGTTCAAGCGGTGAGCCTGCTCCAAAAAGTTCACTCTGCCAGAAATTAAAGCGATGAACAAAATTTTATTTGGTTTACCATATCCCGATAGCTATCGCGATAGCTATCGGGATCATTTTTAAGGGGGATTTAGAGGGTTAAAATAAAGGAGAAAACCAAATAAAATTTTGTGGGGTCAAGAGCAAACTACCACGCCCGACTTTTCGGAGTAAGCTCAGCGTTCTACTGATTCTCTTAACCAATTGATTATCGATGCTTTCAGTTAAACAGTTGAACGATTGATCAAAATTCCCAAACAGAATAAAAATTGATGGTTTTACATCAAAATACTATTAGGAGTAAACTCAACGGTATAACGGGTAGGCAGCCAAGAGAGCGCCCCCCCTTGAACGCCGAAGGCAATTGAACGCCCGAAGGGCAAATTGAACGTGCGTAGCACAAATTGAACGCCGAAGGCAACCTAAACCATTTCTCCAATGTCCATCATAATTTTTTCCGAAAGGTTTTCGGCTACCGTAGGCGTAGTACTTTCAGAGATGATGCGCATGATGGGCTCGGTATTAGACGCACGGACATGAACCCAGCCGGCGTCGAGATAGATTTTTAGACCATCTTCGTTGTTGGTTTTGTACTTTTTGTACTTGTCTTGAAGTCGGGTGATGACTTCGTTGATGCGTTCTTGTGGAAGCTGGACTTTGTTTTTGGACAAGTAGTAGGACGGATAGGAATTCCGTAAGGAAGAAGCCTTGCGCCCGGATTGAACCATGTAAGTCAAGAATAAAGCGATGCCAATAATAGCGTCCCGCCCGTAATGGAGTGGGGGATAGATGACCCCGCCATTGCCTTCACCGCCGATGACGGCGCCGACTTCTTTCATCTTTTTGACGACATGGACTTCGCCGACGGCAGACTCAAAACGGGGACTGTCATATTTTTTGGCGATGTCTGCGAGAGCGAAGGAAGAGGACATATTGGAGACGACCGGGCCGCTCTTTTGGCTCAATACATAATCAGCTACAGCGACCAAGGTATATTCTTCGCCAAAGAAATCTCCTTTTTCGGAAACGAATACCAACCGGTCCACATCCGGGTCAACGGCAATGCCTAAATGGGCTTTTTCACTGACGACTTTCTTGGTCAGCTCCCGCAAATTCTTTTCGACCGGCTCCGGCGTATGGGCAAAGCGGCCATTGATTTCGCCATTAAGTAAGACGACTTCGCAGCCCATGCGTTCTAATAGTTCCGGTATAATAAGTGCGCCGGTGGAGTTGAT
>JALVCY010000020.1 GCA_027009605.1 Saprospiraceae bacterium | reverse complement strand
AATCCCAAATATCAAATAATGAAGTAAAATCCCAAACAAAAAACCAAATCATCTCAACCAGCGAAGCGCTCAACCCGAAGTCCGAAGGACGAGTCTCAACCAGAGAGCCGAAGGCGAACGTCTCAACTTTTTCAACTAGCGAAGCCTGCGAGCGATTCAACTCTTTCAACTCTCTCAACTAAAAAGGCCGAATGCCAAAGTAAGCAACAAGCCTGTTCAATCTTTAAGCTTAGGATTTTGCCGGTGTCTCAGGCGGTCTCGATTGGTTTTTTTATCCAAGTTTTTCCGTAAGGCATCTTCTAGGTCGATACCGGTTTGGTTGGCCAAACAAATAAGTACGAATAGGACATCAGCCATCTCATCGGCTAAGTCTTCAGAAGCAGAAGCTGCTTTGTCCGGAGCCTTGAAGGACTGTTCGCCATAGATTCGAGCCATTAATCGGGCAACCTCCCCTACTTCTTCGGTCAAAATCGCCGTATTGGTCAATTCATTAAAATAACGGATGCCAATGGTTTGAATCCAGTTATCTACACTTTGTTGAGCTTCTTTTAGGGTCATATTCATTCTTTTGTGTCTAGCCAGATGGTGACAGGGCCATCATTTATTAAGCTGACTTTCATGTCTGCACCAAATTGCCCACTGCCGACATAGTCAATTTCTTGGTTCAAGTACCGGATGAAGGTCTCATACAGCGGAATGGCTATATCGGGACGAGCCGCTTTGATAAACGACGGGCGATTGCCTTTTTTTGCGGAAGCATGTAGCGTAAATTGGCTAATGACTAGGATTTGGCCATGAATATCTTTTACCGAAAGGTTCATTTTGCCGGCTTCATCATTAAAAATACGCATATTGATGATTTTGCGGACTAGCCACTGGACATCAGACAAGTCGTCCGCAGTTTCAATGCCCACAAAAATCAAAAGCCCTTGGGAGATACGATCCCGGACGGCTCCGTCAATGGTGACAGATGCTTGACTAACTCTTTGCAATAATGTTCTCATAAAGGGATTGAATTAAGAAAATAAATCAGGAAGTTCCTGTATTTCTACGTGGATGTCCGGCTCGTCATAATTAGTGGCATTGACTTTTGGGGTAACAGGATAGGACTTGAGCAAGCCATTTTGGAGAGAAGACAGCAAAGACTTGGTTTTGGTTAAGCTAATGTCTCCCAGCCATTCTGCTTGCTTCTCTTTGGTGTCTAAAATAACCGGCATTCTCGAGTGAATATGGCCGACATCATCATTGGCGGGCGCTGTAATAATCGAAAAAGTTTTGACCGAGTAACCATCTTTGTCCCAAGAGTCCCAAATACCGGCCATAACCATTAAGGGCTGATTTTTTAATAGGATTCGGTAAGGTCTTTTTTGGGTGCCATACAGCTTCCATTCATAGTAGCTGTCGGCTAGGACTAAGCACCTTCTCTGGCGAATGGGCATCCGAAAGGAAGGCTTAGATTCGATACCTTCCATCCGCGCATTAATGAGTCGCCCCTTGTTTTTGCCTGAATTAGACCAATAAGGTACCAAGCCCCAAGCTAGATACTGGAGCTTTTGGGGTTGATTATTGGTGATGACAAAAGCATGTTGGGTGGGGGCAATGTTGTAGCTCGTGCGCCAAACTTGGGCAATTTCTACATTCATAAAATGCTCGTGGACTTGCCCTTCTGTCAATGCAAATGAATACCTGCCACACATAAATTATTGTTTTGGTTGGGTAAATATATGAATTTGTTGTTAATTCATTGCTGTAATTATGAATTTTCCCTGATGTACAAATTAGATAAAATCAACATTCCCCAAAAAACCCGTATTTTGCGCAAGCAACTAGATTAAAAACCGATTGCAATGCCAAAATCCATCCTTATTATTGTTTGTTTGTTCTTAGCGTCCACTTTGATGGGGCAAGATATATTGATTTCGGACAAAATCTCTATTCGTGATGACTATGCCTTTTATTTGTTAGGCAAGCAAAATGACCAATATTTGCTATTCCGGGATAAGGGGAATGATTTTGTTGTACAAGCGTTTAATGCCAATTTGAACAAGGCTTGGTCTAAAAAAGTGGATTTAGATGGCCGTCGGACAGAAGTAATCGATGCGTTTGGCGGGCAAGAAGGATTTTATGTGCTCTATCAATATCGAAAAAAAGGCAATACTTTCTTAAAACTTCATCATTATGATGCCGCTTCCGAGTTGGTGGATTCGGTGCTTATCAAAAATTATGGAGCGCGATTCAATACGCCATTTCCTTTTGTGCAGTACAGTCCCGATCGAACCAAAATGCTCATTTATCATGTTGAAAATGATAAGATGATGCAGGCTATCGCTTTTGACATTAAGCAGATGAAAACGATTTGGGAGACCAGCTTTAAGTTGCACGAAGATTTGAGTAGAAAGTATTTATTTCAGCCTATTTTGACTGACAGTGGCACGGCATTTTTTAGCTACGAAATCAATAATCGTAAATCTAAACTCAAAAATCACCAATTCATTGTCCACGTCGAAAATGCGGGAGAAGGCATCAAGCTTACTATTCCTGTCCCCCAATTTTTGGTCGTAGATTATCAATTTGTGTATGACCCTATCCATCAACAGTTGATTGCGGTCGGATTGTATGCAGACAAAAGCATCACCCGGGCCAATGGAGTCTTTAAGTTTGCCCTATCCATCGACCGAAAGAAGGCCGGTAATATCCAGAAAATTCCCTTTGATCAGCACTTAATAGCGTCCCTTGCGGGAAAAACGACTAAGAAAAGCTTGCGCGGGGCGGAAGATTTGCAAATTAGCCATGCGATTGTGCGCAGTGATGGTGGCGTGTTGTTATTGATGGAAAAGGTCAAGATATTCCATCGCTCATCCATAGAAATGCCGGGTCAATATCGCCGAACCAATCTTTCGAGAATGTCAACTGACTATTATTTTGAAGATGTTTTTGCCTTATCCATCAGTCCGTTTGGAGCCCCTGACTGGAAGGCGATGCTCTATAAACAACAAACATCGCAAAATGATCAAGGTATTTTTTCTTCCTATTTTTTGTGGCAAAATAAAAGCAGTATTCGCCTTATCTTCAATGACGACATCAAACGGCGCACCAATGTAGTTGAATATATCCTACAGGCCAATGGTGAATCCAAACGCTACAGTCTCTTTAATACCGCCAACGAAGACCTTTTGCTCAGGATGAGAGACGGACTCCAAATTTCTGCCAACGAAGTGATTATCCCTAGTCAATTTAAGAAAAAATTAAGACTGGTCGTGGTTCGGTATTGAGAAAAATGCGCCCCGAATCCCAATTATTTAAGGAACTACCCAATCAAAGTTCAATTTGTCCTTCGGAC
Source organism: Saprospiraceae bacterium (assembly GCA_027009605.1). Lineage (GTDB taxonomy): Bacteria > Bacteroidota > Bacteroidia > Chitinophagales > Saprospiraceae > HyVt-613. The sequence goes on along the minus strand of JALVCY010000020.1, from coordinate 2,579 downwards.
GTTCAATATGTGCTTCGCACGTTCATTGCCTTCGGCGTTCAAGGAGCATGAGCTCTTGGCTGCCTTCCTTTCACCTTTCGCCCTTCACCTTTGACCTTTAACGGCGTTCAAGGAGCAAGATCTCTTTCCAGCCTTCACCTTTGACCCTTCACCTTTCACCTTTAATTGCTGCCTTCCCGTTATACCATTACACCGTTATACCGTTACACCGTTATACCGTTATACCGTTACACCGTTACACCGTTGGTTATTTAGACAGATAATCAAAAAAAATCGTACCTTTCCCCTCAACTTTAACCAAACAAATCCTTCTACAATGAAGATGACAGTATTCATTGCCCTATTGGCAAGTTTTATCTTGGCTTGTAACTCCCCCAAAACAGCTGACAAAATTAAATCCGAAACCAAAGATACCACTGAAAAAACAGAGAAAAAGGACGATTTTAAGTGGGTCGTAGAGCGATTCGACGATAAGAAAATCATGAATTATCAAATTCCCGGATTTGACAAATTATCGCTTTCGCAAAAAAAATTAGTCTATTATTTGGCGCAAGCCGGATATAGTGGCAGAGATATTATTTGGGATACCAATTATCGCTATAACTTAGAAATTCGGAAGGCTTTAGAGCAAATTTATACACACGCAAATCATGACAAAGCATCAAAAGATTGGCAGAATTTTGACGAATATATCCACAATGTGTGGTTTTCTAATGGAATTCATCATCATTACTCTTATGATAAGTTCATTCCGAAATTCTCGAAAGAGTATTTTCAAAAACTGCTGAAAGAAACCGGAGCTACGCTTTCGCAGGAAGCACTGACGGCAATGTTTGACCCCAATGTGGATAACAAAAAAGTGAGTGTAGATCCCAGTAAGGATATTATCAAGGCTTCTGCCGTTAATTTTTATGACCCGTCCATCACGCAGAAGGAAGTAGAAGACTTTTATAAGAAAAAAATGGCGCATGCCGGTGATGAAGCCATCTCTTTTGGTCTCAACTCCAAGCTGGTTCGCAATCCGGACGGGACGCTTTCTGAAAAGGTCTGGAAAGCCGATGGAATGTATGGCGCAGCCATTAAGGAAATCATCAAATGGTTGGAAAAGGCCAAGACCGTTGCCGAAAATGAAGACCAGCGTAAAGGCTTTGACTTACTCATCAAATACTATCAAACCGGAGACCTAAAAACGTGGGACGATTACAACATCCAATGGGTACAAACCACTCAAGGGGATATCGACTATATCAATGGTTTTGTCGAAGTCTATAACGATCCTAAAGGATTTCGGGGCTCTTATGAGACCATCATCGAAGTCAATGATTTTGAAGCTTCCAAGCGGATGAGTTCGGTCGCCGGAGAAGCCCAATGGTTTGAAGACCATTCGCCTATCATGGATGAACACAAAAAGAAAAAAGTAGTCGGGGTCACCTATAAGGTCGTGAATGCTGCAGCAGAATCCGGAGATGCGTCTCCTTCTACACCCATCGGGGTCAACTTGCCCAATGCCAACTGGATTCGTGCCAAGCATGGCTCCAAGTCAGTGAGTTTAGGCAATTTAATCGAAGCTTACGCTAAATCTTCTGCGGGCACAATGCTCAAAGAATTTGCCTATGACCAAGCCGAAATTGACCGGGTCGAAAAGTATGGGGACATCGCAGACAAAATGCATACCGCCTTACACGAAGTTATCGGTCATGCCAGCGGAAAAATAAATCCCGGGGTCGGTACCCCCAAAGAAACCATTAAAAACTATTCTTCTGCCTTAGAAGAAGCGCGTGCGGATTTAGTGGGACTGTATTATCTAATGGATCCCAAGCTGGTGGAATTAGGCTTAATCCCCTCTTTAGAAGCCGGAAAGGCAGCCTATGACGACTACATTCGCAATGGTATGATGACCCAAATGATTCGAATCCTTCCGGGAAAAGACCTAGAAGAAGCTCACATGCGCAATCGGCAAATGGTCGCTCTTTGGGCTTACGAAAAAGGCAAAAAAGAGAACGTCATCGAAAAAATAAAACGGGATGGCAAAACTTATTTGCACATCAACGATTATCAGAAATTGCGCACACTCTTTGGCCAGCTATTAAGAGAGTGCCAGCGCATTAAGTCCGAAGGGGACTACAAGGGGGCGCAATATTTATTTGAGACCTTTGGGCGTAAGCTCGACAAGGACTTACACAAAGAAGTATTGGCACGTTCAGCCAAGTTGGATATTCCGCCTTACGGTGGTTTTATTAACCCCAACTTAGTGCCCGTCAAGGACAAGGATGGACGCATTACGGATATCAAAATTGAATATCCTGTTGATTTTGCCACCCAGATGCTGGACTATAGCAACCGTTTTGGCTTTCTACCAACTCGAAACTAATAGGGGCTTAAAGGCCAAAGATGAAGGCAACGAACGGTATAACGGTGAGTTTGCTCCGAAAAGTCGGATGTAGTGGTTTGCTCTTGAGTCCACAAAATTTTATTTGGTTTTCTCTTTTATTTTAACCCTCTAAATCCCCCTTTGAAATGGGGGACTTATGGTAAACCAAATAAAATTTTGTTCATCGCTTTAATTTCTGGCTGAATGG
>JALVCY010000019.1 GCA_027009605.1 Saprospiraceae bacterium | reverse complement strand
CAACCCGAAGTCCGAAGGACAAGTCTCAACCTAGTGAGCCGAAGGCGAACGTCTCAACTTCTTCAACTTTTCTCAACTTTTCTCAAACAAAACAACCAAAACAGAACATCGAAACCCGAACATCCATCCCTGAAGCCAAAAACAAACCACCGGCCAAGCCAAAGACCAAAGACCAAAAGCACCACAGGTGCGCCCTAAAAATCCCTCCGCCAAAGACTAAAAAACAAAGCCAAAACAACAGAAATAATCATCGCCACAAAAATAACAATCACTATTGCCATCTGATACTTTATCGCCAACATCGGAGAAGAACCACCCAACATCTGCCCCGTCATCATCCCCGGTATCGACACCAAACCCATCGTCGCCGTGGTCGCAATAATCGGTTGCAGCGAAGCCCGTATGGACTGTTGTATCCACGGCCGCATCGCTTCAAATCGTGTCGCCCCTAGGGAAAGCCGGTATTGATACTGATACTTTTCTTTGGAGATATTCGTGTAGAATTTATCCAAGACAATGATGATTCCCTTCATGGAATTACCCAGTATCATCCCGCTGATAATCACAAAAAATCTCGCCGAAAACAGCTTTTCTACATGGATAATCCAAGCATTAAAGTACAGCACCGCAAAGGATACCGCTATCAACATCGCCAGAAAAATAGGCTTCCAAAATTTCCGGAAGGAAAGCCGATTCCGCTTAATTGCGCTATGGCTCGCCGCAAAAACCATCACCAAAAACCACAATATATTCAAGGCGACAGAGTCCCACTGAATCAAGTATTCCAAGAAAATGCCCATCAGTGCCAACTGAATCAGCATCCGGAAAACAGAAAGAAGTATGTCTTTCGCCAATTTGAGTTGGAGCCCATAATCCAGTGCCAGCGGTATCGCCAAAAGCACTAGCATCATAATAATTCCCGGCCCATGGATATCCGGTGTCTTCATTGGTTTAGTAGGTTGATTTTGATGTTTGGAATTTGTTGCCAGTCGGGATCGTGGGAGATGACGAGTAGCGTGGCATCCGTCCTTTCGGAAAAATATTGGATGACTTTTTGTTTCATTGGGGTATCTAGGGCGGCGGTGGGTTCATCGAGCAAAAAGATTTTCCGTTCCAGCAAGAGGGCTTGAATAATAGCCATTCGTTGTTTTTCTCCGCCCGAAAGCATGGAGAAATCTTTCTCTAACAGTCCGGCTTCCAACTCAAAACGGGTCATGAGTTCGGCCAGTAGCTTCCGCCAATGAGTCAAATGAATATTCGCTTGAAAAGACATAAACTCTTCGATAATATCAATCACCTTTCCTTGTCCCCAATCAATTATTTGCGGCACATAAGCTATTTTTTTGCGCAAGCCGGGGAGCAATTTGGGATGGAGCAATTGTCCTTCAAAATGGATTTCTCCGGCATCCACCGCTTCAAATCCCAAGATTAGTTGAAAAAGCGTAGTCTTACCCATTCCCGAAGGTCCTTGAAAAAGCACAAAATCCCCTGCGTTTATATCGAAACTCAGCTGGTTAAAAATGACCTTTCGGTCAAATCGTTTAGTGACATTTTTGAATTGGATGAGAGCCATGTGCGAAGTTACGGGTTTAGGAGCAGATGGAAGCCATTTATACTTGCAAACTGCCCCGCTAGTGTTCTAGTTGAATGTCAATGAAAATGTAGATTAGTCAAATTACGGATTTTTGTAGATGTAATGTGATGGCTTGATGGTTAGTTTTGCAGTAATTCTTCATTAAACCTTAAAAAAGATGAAAACAATTAAAATCGTTTTACTCTCGGCCGCTCTGTTTGTGTCCGTGACAACAATGAAAGCTCAGACCCCGTCTTGCTCTTCGGCAACAGCAGCAGTCACCACTATGTGGGAAAAATTTGGGGAGTGGAATGCAGACATTACGACTGCCTTTTACCAAACTAAGGTGAATCAAGCTGTAAGGGCTTGGAACCAAGCTGCACATAATAATTGGGCGACACTGGGGCCACGTTCCCTAAAACTCAATCAAATGGAAAAAGGGACAATCCTAGGACAAACCAACCGAACCTTTGTGATGCCCCCGTCTTATCGAAGAAACCTGTCAATCACCATTAAAAAAACAGATGGCCGGGCAAAAATGGGTGTAACTATCTGCACTACAGGGCGCAGTGGTCGCAAAAATATCGTTGCTCAATACACTTTTCCGAATGGAAGACATAAGCTGTCTAAAACCTTTAATATTAGCGGGGCTCGCGGTAAGGTGATTAGCATTAATATGCGAAATTATTCAGTTGGTAATAAGTTTAAGTACAAGATTTCCGCTCAGTAACTGCCCTTTTTTATGGATTCCCTGTCTTGTTGGCGGGGAATCTCTTTTTTTATGACTCAAAAAAATTAAAATGAAAGCTAGCCTATTTTTCTATCTTTGTTTGCTGGTAGCCCCCATCCAGATCTTCGGACAAAACGGGCACGTCCTACACAAAATTGAAGCACAACCCCACCAAGTAATGACTTATCATGGCGATTTGTCGGAAGGGGACTTGATGGATGATTTGTCGTGGGCTTGGAATAGCTCTGTCGCTTGTTTCCCGGCTACTCAAAAGCATAAGTTTACCGGAAATCATCTGTTTTACACATTGGATTTACCCAAATATTCTGAAATGGAAATTACCGTTATTCCGAAGGATCCGAATGCTGATTTTAGTCTTTATGCTTATGAAATAGGACTGAACAGCAATCGAATGGTGCCTAAGCTCTCAGGCTGTATCCGGTGTGAAGCCGCATATAAATGGGATCGCCCCCATCGCAATAAAACCCAAGATCATACGAGAGTCGTCTCCAACCTTGTGGCCATCAATAGACCTTACCAAGTTATTATCGGAGTGGCGGGTGCAGACGGGTTGACAAATGGGGAATTTACCCTTCAGGTAGATATAAAATCTAAGTAAGTGCCGGTTTTCCTTGGTATTGCAAAAATAAAATTGTAATTTGTCAGGAAATAATCGAACATTGAAATGGCAGCCAAGAAACAAATCATTCTTTCTGTTTGCATCGCCTGTTGCTTTTTTGTGATAGGCGCTTTGCGTGGGCAGGATGCTCTCATCGACAGCTTGATTGTGGAAATAGAGCAGGCCGATAGTAATCAGTACCGGATTTATCGCAAGATATCACGCTACTTTTTTGATATTGATGCTGAAGAAGCACTTGTGAAATGCAATGCTTACCTAGGTGCGATGAAGGGACGAAATGCAGAATTGTTTACATGGTTTTTGGAAGATAAAGCATCTTTATTAACATCTCTGAATAGGAGCGAGGAGGCTGTTCAAGTCATGAAGTCTTTAGTGAGTTTTGCGGAAGCTGAAGGAAAATATAGCCGTCAAGCAGCCTTCTTGCAGACGCTTGCGCGAAAATATATTCGACTAAATCTTCCGGATAGTGCCAATGCCTATCTCATCCTTGCGGAAAAAATCTGTAATCACCATAAATTAAATCGACGGCTATGGTCTATTGCCAATACCAGAGCTATGCTCGCCGGATATCTGGGAGACACCCAAGGCGAAGCAAATAGTTATGAACAAGCCTGGCGGTTGATGGAAAAATATGACCCGAATTCCAGACAAAAGGGATATCTACTCTATGTGATTGCAGACTATTTTTATACTTCTCAGAACTGGGCGAAATACGCACATTACAACGAACTGCTCATTCAATATTTCAAGACCAAGCAAAAAGATATTCCCATAAACCACATGCCTATTTCTAGCCACATGGATGATGAAAATCCGATGCAGCCGATTAGAGAAGCTATAAGAGTGTTGTCGGTAGCAGATAGCTTGGGTAAAATAAGCACCTACGCCATGACGGTCTTAGAATTAGACAATGCCTATCAAAAAATAAATAAACCGGCTTTGGCAACCCCCTACTTACTACGGTCGGAAGAATTGCTCCGCAACGGAAAAGATTATAACGCAACACGGCTACTTTACCAAAGAATGCAACGTAATTTTGAGCAGCAGGGAAAGTTCCGAAAGGCTTATGAATATGCCCAAAAACGTCAAGCATTAACGGATTCTATTTACCGCAAGGATAATGCCGAAAGAATCGCGGAGATGAATGCTAAGTATGAGTTGGAAAAAAAAGAACGCCGGATAATTGAACAAAACTTGAATTTAGAGAAACAAAAATTGCAACGCTTTTATTATCAATTTGGGGCGCTTCTTGTTGGGCTGCTCGCTTTGTTGACTTGGGTGTATTATCGCAAGAGACTCCAATATCATCGGCAAATTAACCAACAAAAAATAATAGAACTCAGACAGCAAAAAGACCTGGAAGTCATGAATGCCATGCTGAATGGACAAGAAAAAGAAAGGGGGCGTGTCGCCAAAGATTTACACGATGGATTAGGCGGAGTGTTAAGTGCCTTAAAGTCTCATTTTCAAGGAGTTGCGCAAGAATTTCCAAAAATCAAACACTCCCGGAAATATCAGAAAACCTTGGATTTGGTCACTAATGCGGGCGACGAAGTACGACGAGTGGCTCATGATATTATGCCTAGAGCATTGTCTTTGGCCGGGCTGCAGCCGGCGGTCGAAGATTTGGCCGAATCCTTGACGGCGGAGGGCATTGAGTGTAAGGTAGAAATCATTAACCTTCCGGAAAATTGTCCGAAAACTAAAGAGATTATGCTGTTTCGAATCATCCAAGAAATGGTTAATAATATCAAAAAACACAGTGAAGCCAAACATGTTATTATTCAGATATTCGGGCAAAAGAATATTGTTAATTTAATGATTGAAGATGATGGCATTGGTTTTGATGTCGCACAGGCTATGAAAAAAAATGGGATGGGCTTGTCAAGCATTGAGTCGAGAGTTGCTTTTTTGAATGGAAAAATCGTCTGGGATTCTGTAAAAGGTCAGGGGACGACCATAAACGTTGAAATACCAATTGAATGATTAATATTTTTATTATCGACGACCACAAGATGGTGATTGAGGGCATTGAGCTAATGCTCGAACAGGAAGATGACTTCCAACTGGTAGGCTATGCCTTGACCGGAGAGCAAGGCATGGAATACCTAAAGAGCTTGCCGGTCGATGTATTGCTATTGGATATTAATTTGCCCGGTTTGAATGGCATTGAAGTTTGCAAAATCATTCGCAAAAGCAATTTGAAGTTGAAAATCATCGCCTTGTCCATGCTAAAAGACAGCAGCCTAATCAAAATGATGCTCAAAAACGGAGCCGATGGCTACGTCTTGAAAAATGCAGGCCGTGATGAAGTGGTTGCGGCTATCCGGACAGTGATGGAAGGTAAAAAATATTTGGATCAGGAAGTCAATGACATTATTATCTCAAGTATTACCGGATATACGGCTCCTAAAAATAATCCTTTTCCAAGTCTTTCCAGACGGGAAAAAGAAGTATTGGGCTTAATTCTGGATGAATTGACGACCAAAGAAATTGCAGAAAAGCTGTTTATTAGTGTAGGCACTGTCGAAACCCATCGACGCAATATGTTGGCTAAGGTAGGGGCTCGGAATACCGCCGGTTTGGTGCGTATTGCTCTGGAATATGGCTTGATGAAGTGATTTGTGTATGTGACATAATGTGTTGAGTCCACTCCGAAAAGTAGGGTGTTAGAATTTGCTCTTGGCTCCACAAAATTTTATTCTGTTTTCGCTTTCGTTTTAACCCACTAAATCTCCCTTCGCAAGGGAGACTTGTGGTAAACAGAATAAAATTTTGTTCTGTACTTTGATTTCTGACAACAGTGACTTTTCGGAGCAGGCTCATTGTTCAAGCGTTCAATCATTCAACTGGTTATCATAACCAATTGATTATCAATGCTTTCAGTTGAGCAGTTGAACAATTGAACAAAATCTCCAAACAGAACAAAATTTGGTCGTTTTGTAATAGAATATCTTTTAGGAGTAAACTCAACGGTCTAACAGGTAGGCAGCCAAGAGA
>JALVCY010000018.1 GCA_027009605.1 Saprospiraceae bacterium | reverse complement strand
TTCTCACGTAGCCCAGCTACGCTTCAAAAATTGTAGCTTCAACATCCACAAAAATGCCTATTTTCTACCTAAAAATTGGGGCACCTAAACAGTTACATTATTTTTTTCGATTCTTGTATGAGTGAATGGCCATTCATCCCTGAAGAATCTATGGTAGATTTTGAAAATCAGTGGTCACTTCTTAGTGTTCTTTCCATCCCAAACACGGATTACCAATCCTACATAGTCCCATTTTTGTGAGTTCATTCTTCCGATGGGCTTAGCAATCCGGGTGACAATTCAAAAAAAACACCAAAAACTTGCTTTTATCCCCAAATCCTTCCTACATTCGACCCTCGAAATATTTTTCCGAAAGGAAATCACCATAGACCCAAGTAAAAAGATGAAATACAAACCGCTAAATCCGGAGCTTTTTAAGTTGAATAGAGCACGCTTTACGTCCAAAATGTTGCGTAGTTCGATTGCTATTTTTCACTCTAACGATCAGATGCCGAGAAACGGAGATTCATTCTTTCCCTTCCGGCAAAATTCGGATTTTTTCTATCTAACAGGAATAGACCAAGAAGAAAGTGTGTTGGTATTATTTCCTAAATGCCCCAAAGAAGGTTTTGAAGAAGTGCTGTTTGTCAAAGAAACCAGTGAGCATATTGCTATCTGGGAAGGACACAAATACACCAAGGAAGAAGCCCAAAAAACTTCCGGCATCAAAAAAGTCTTTTGGCTCAGCGAAATGGATACCATCTTGCACGAGATGATTCTATTGGCCAAGCGGATTTATATCAATGGCAACGAAAATGACCGTTTTGTCTCCGAAGTAATGACCAGAGACCACCGCAAAGCCCTAGAATTGCAACAAAAATACCCGGGACACAAATACCACCGCTCCCAAATCATCATGAAAAAATTGGCTCCCATCAAATCATCTTATGAAGTGGAAGTCATCAAAGAAGCCATTGCTATCACCCACAAGGCTTTTTTGAAGGTGTTGAAATTTGTTAAGCCCGGGGTCATGGAATATGAAATTGAAGCAGAAATTATAGGTGAATTCATCCGTAATCGAGCCAGTGACCATGCCTACTACCCCATTATTGCCAGCGGGGGCAGCGCCTGCGTTTTGCACTATGTCGAAAACAACAAAAAATGTAAAGCCGGCGATGTGATATTAATGGATTTTGGGGCCGAATATGCCAATTATGCCTCGGATTTGACTCGATGCATCCCGGTAAACGGTCGTTTTACCAAGCGCCAAAAAGATGTTTACAATGCCGTACTCCGGGTGATGAACGAAGCCAAACAAATGCTCGTCCCCGGCAATACACTCACCGAATACCACAAAGAAGTCGGCAAAATCATGGAAAGCGAATTGCTCGGCCTAAAACTTATCTCCAAAGCCGACATCAAAAATCAAGACCCCGACAAACCGGCCTACAAAAAATACTTCATGCACGGCACTTCGCACCACATGGGCTTGGACGTTCATGATTTGGCCAATCGCTATGACCCTTTCATGGCCGGCAATGTATTTACTTGCGAACCGGGCATCTATATCCCCGAAGAGAACCTAGGTATCCGTCTGGAAAATGACTTATTGATTACTGACCATGGCCCTGTAGATTTGATGGCGGACATCCCCATTCTTGCCGAAGAAATAGAAGACTTGATGAACGCCTGACCCCTTAATGGCCTTGTCCCGACCAACTGTCGGGGCAAGCTGTAGCCATCGAGCGAAGCAAGATGGCGCCACAATGGCCTTGGAACTTCAGTTCCAAGTGTAGCCATCAAGCGAAGCAAGATGGCGCCACGGACACTTGAAAGTAATACAATTAATTTCACGCCAAAAAGCCGGTTATCGTGTTTTTTTGTCTGTAGGGGGCATCCTTGTGATGCCCCCTACGTGCATCCCCTAGAGCCCCAACTCCCCAATAATCAACTGAATCATCCCATCCAAAATAGCTTCCACATACGGTGCATCTGCTTTTTGCGCAAGCGGCTGCCGGACACTAAAGTAGAATTTTATCTTAGGCTCCGTACCACTTGGGCGCGCAGCTACTTTGATGCCGTTTTCTGTTTGGTAGATGAGTACATTAGATTTGGGGATGTTGATCTTTGTCTTCTTGCCGGTCAATAAATTGGTGCAAACAGAAGATTGATAGTCATACAAATACTCCACTTTATCTCCCAATATCTTCGTAATCGGCTTTTTGCGCATATCGGCCATCATCTGCTTGATTTCTGCCGCTCCGGACATGCCTTTTTTGACGACGGAAATCAAATGCTCTTTGTAAAATTTGTGGTCCACATAAATCTGCAATAATTCTTCATACATCGAACCGCCCTTCGATTTGGCAGAAGCCGCAATCTCACAAGCCAACAAAGCAGCCGTCACCGCATCCTTATCCCGCACAAAATCACCAATCAAATACCCAAAACTCTCTTCTCCACCACCAACAAACTCTTGCTTGCCTTCCGCATCCCGTATCATCTTGGCAATCCACTTAAAGCCGGTCAATCCTACCTTTGTCTCCACATCATATCCATCGGCAATATCATTGACTAAAGGAGTCGATACAATGGTCGAACCCACAAACTGTTTGCCATTTAATTTGCCTGCTTCTTGCCACTTTTTGAGCAAAAAATCAGTCATTAAAGACATGGTTTGATTACCATTCAATAACTTCATTTTATTATCTGTGTCCCGCACCGCAATCCCAATTCTATCCGAATCCGGATCCGTACCTATGACAATATCCGCTTTTACTTTTTCCGCAAGGTCTAGCGCCATCTTCAACGCAGCCGGTTCTTCCGGATTAGGGGAAACTACCGTTGGAAAATCACCATTGGGCACTCGCTGTTCTTCGACAATATGCACGTCTTTGTAACCGCCTGCCTTCAACGCATCGGGAATCAACATAATCGAAGTTCCGTGCAAGGAAGTAAAAACGATTTTAAGATTATTCCGGCCTTTCGTGGATTTAAAAGTACCGTTGGCGACGGATGCCTTGATGAAGGCCTTATCTACTTTTTTACCGATGACTTCGATGAGCTTAGGATTACCCGAAAATTTAATATCTTTAAAGTCTAACTTGTTGATTTCCTTGATGATATCTCCATCTTGGGGCGGCACAATTTGAGCACCATCATTAAAATAAACTTTGTACCCATTGTACTCCGGTGGGTTGTGGGAAGCCGTCAAAACGATGCCTACATCACACCCCAAATGCCTTACGGCAAAAGATAATTCCGGAGTCGGACGAAGGTCTTCAAATAGATAGACTTTGATGTCATTCGCTGTAAAAACATTGGCGACTTCTTGGGCAAATTCCTTAGAATTATGCCGACAGTCAAAGGCAATGACCACGCTCAGCTTCTTTTTAGGGAAGGCTTTTTTTAGGTAATTGGAGAGTCCTTGGGTATTTTTTCCTAAGGTATATTTATTAATTCGGTTGATACCGGCGCCCATGATGCCGCGCATACCGCCCGTCCCAAATTCCAGACTTTTGTAAAATCTTTCCGTTAGTTCTTTGATGTCATTGGCATCAATAAGTTGTTGGATTTCCTTTTGTGTACTTTCGTCAAAAGGGGCTTTTGTCCATTTCTTCGCTTGCGCTAAAATTTCTTTATGATTCATATTGAGATTGGTTTATTTTTCATGTGCAAATATACGGGAAAAACGGAGTTATGGTGCATGTGTTTTTTTTGGGGTCTTTGGTCTTTGGGGCGCGCCTGTGGCGTTTTTGGTCTTTGGCTTCGGTGGTGGTTTGTTCTTGGCTTCGTTTATTTCATTATTCGGCATTCGGCATTCATCATTCGATATTCTGTTTAGTTTAGGGGGTTGAGAGAGTTGAAGAAGTTGATTCGCTCGCAAGCTTCGCTAGTTGAAGAAGTTGATTCGCTTCGCTAGTTGAGACGATTTGGATTTTTGATTGGAATTTTACTTTATCATTTGATATTTGGGCTTCTGTAATTGATATAGTTGTAAGATTTTTTAGCTGCCTAGCCGTAAAACCGTTAAACCGCTGCACCGTTAAACCGTTAATTGCCTTCGGCACACTAGGTTGAGGCTTGTCCCGATTACTATCGTGGATTCGGACTTCGTAGTTGAGTGCTTCGCAGGTTGAGATAATTTGGATTTTTGCCGGGGTTTTACTGCATCATTCGATATTCGGCATTCGGCATTCGATATTCTGATTGGAAAGAAATGGTAATTGTATAATTTTAACGCTAGACTTCATCCTGAAAATTCTGAAATCCTGAAAATTCTGATTCTGACAATGGATGGCACACAGATGACACAGATTGTGCGGATTTTCGCAGATTTTACCTAGTCGCTACCGTTAGACCGTTATACCGTTACACCGCTACACCGTTAATTGCCTTTGACCTTCATATACACCTGCTCCGCAATTTCCAATTCTTCATTCGTCGGAATCACTAGAATTTGGACTTTGGAGCTTGGATGCTGGATGGTGCGGATGGATTTGGAGCGTATCTTGTTTTTTTCTTGGTCTAAGGCAATGCCTAGAAATTCCATATCGGTGCAAACTAACTGGCGGATAACGTCTGAGTTTTCGCCTATGCCTGCGGTAAAAATAAGAGCATCCAATCCATTCATGATGGCGGCATAACTACCGATGTATTTTTTGATGCGATAGGCATTCATCGCTAGGGCCAATTGCGCCATAGGGTCTCCTTTTGCGGAAGCGGATTCGATGTCACGCAAATCATTGCTGCCGGTTAGGCCTAACATCCCGCTTTTCTTTTGAAGTAGGTTCGCCACTTCTTCCGCTGAATAGCCTAGACTTTGTTGTAAATACAAAACGACAGATTGGTCTATATCTCCGCTACGAGTCCCCATTATCAACCCGTTCATCGGGCCGAATCCCAAGGAATGATCAATACTTTTACCGTCTTGGATGGCCGTCATGCTGCAACCATTGCCTAGGTGAATGCTGATGAATTTGGCTTTATCGTTGCCTAAATAGGCGATGGCTTTTTTGGAGACATATTGGTGGCTGGTGCCATGGAATCCATAGAGTCGAATGTGCTCTTTTTCGTAAAATTTATTGGGGATGGCATACCGGTGCGCCACTTCCGGAATGGTCTGATGAAAGGCCGTGTCAAAGACCGCTACTTGCCGGGCATTCGGAAATACTTTCTCGGCTACTTCGATGCCTGCCAAATTGGCCGGATTGTGCAAAGGAGCTAAAGGAAATAAATCCTTGATGACTTTTTTTACTCGGTCGTCGATGATGGTTGTTTGCACAAAATAGCTGCCGCCATGAACAACTCTATGCCCTACGGCTTGAATTTCACCGGCCGATTTTAAGACTCCTTTTTCGGGGTCGAGTAATAAATTGGCGACCTTCTCTAGGCCGGCTTTATGATTGGGGATTACGCCTTCTTCGTCAATTTGGTGGTCAGCAGACTGGTAGTGTACGGCACCTTGAGCTTCACCGATGCGCTCCACCAAGCCTTGCGCCAACACCTGATTGCCGGGGATGACTATCAATTGATATTTGATGGAAGAACTGCCGGCATTTAGGACTAGTATTTTCATTTTTTTTTATTATTTTGTTGATATGGGTTTGTTTTGAAAAGTCGAATACTGGAATTTGCTCTTGGCTCCACAAAATTTTATTCTGTTTTCTCCTTTATGGTTAACCCTCTAAATCTCCCTTCGCAAAGGAGACTTAAGGTAAACAGAATAAAATTTTGTTCCGTGCTTTGATTTCTAGCAGAGTGGACTTTTCGGAGCAGAATCATCGCTTGAACAACCCGCCTGCGTCGGACAGGTTGAACAGAAAATGCGCATCCAAAATGAAATTTGGCAACTTCCCCAACTATTTCAAAAAACCGACCTTTCGGCGCAAGTCAATCAACCCATTGATTATCAACCACTTACAAGCCCTGCGCCTGAATAGCAGTGATGATAACCGTATTATAAATATCATCAATCAAGCATCCGCGACTCAAGTCATTGACCGGTTTATTCAATCCTTGGAGCATGGGACCGATGGCGATGGTGCCCGTTTCTCTTTGGACGGCTTTGTAGGTATTATTGCCGGTGTTTAAATCGGGAAATATCAATACACTGGCTTGACCGGCAACTTCCGAATCCGGCATTTTATTGCCGGCGATATATGGATCCACGGCAGCATCGTATTGGATAGGGCCTTCAATTTTTAGGTCGGGGCGCAATTTCTTCACTATTTCGGTGGCTTTTCTGACCTTTTCTACATCTTCGCCGATGCCTGATTTTCCGGAAGAGTAGGACAACATGGCAATCTTGGGTTCTATCCCAAAAGCCTTGGAAGAATCTGCTGAAGAAATGGCGATTTCTGCTAATTGCTCCGCATTCGGATTAGGATTAATCGCACAATCCCCAAAGACCGAGACCCGGTCTTCCAAACACATAAAAAAGATGGAAGACACCACCGACACACCCGGCTTGGTTTTGATAAATTGCAAGGCCGGCAAAATCGTATGTTGCGTCGCATGTTTGGCTCCGGATACCATACCATCTGCATGCCCTTTATAAACCATCATCGTCCCAAAATACGACACATCCAACATCTTATCTTCGGCGATGGCCATGTTGACTTTTTTGTGCTTGCGCAATTCGTAAAACGTTTTTACATAATCATCAAAATAAGGTGCTTCAACCGGATTCACAATCTCCACTTTGTCCAAATCGAATTTTAGGCCGAGTTGTTTCACCCTTTTTTGGATTTTTTCTTTCTTCCCTAAGATGGTCAAATCCACTACATTTTGATTGATTAGGCGGGCGGCTGCCGTCAAAATTCTATCATCATCGCCTTCCGGCAAAACGATGCGTTTCTTTTCTTTTTGCGCCCATTTTAATAGATTGTATTGAAACATCCTTGGGGTAATACCCTTGGATTCAAAGGTAACTAGGGCTTTCGCCAAACGTTCACTATCCACGTATTTGTCGAAAGACCGGATAGACAATAATATTTTATCGCGATTGGAAGCATAGATTTGCGGATGAATCTGACTTATTTTTTGGGCGCAAGCATAGGTATCTTCCTTTGCCAAAAGAACCGGCAACCTGATGGGTAATCCATCGGCCAACTGAACCACCGCCGGCTCCGGCACCAAGCCACCCGACAAGACAATGCCCGCAAGGCGCGGATAATTACTGGAAATATTGGCCTGCAAAGTCCCCATCACCAAATCAGCCCGGTCACCCGGCACCACAATCAGCGTATCCTTCTCCAATCTCGGCAAAAAATTGCGCAATTGCATAGCGCCCACTATCGTGTGTGCGATTTGGTTATTCAACTCGTGCTCCTCGCCAAAAAGGACTTCCGCATCCAGCTGTTTAATGACTTCTTTGATGGTCGGATTGCCCAAATCTTGAATTTTCGGAATGACATTGATTAAGACCTTTTTGCTCATTTTTTTTGTCAGGGTCTTTTTGATCCAATCAATATTTTCCGGCTGCACCATATTGGCAACAATGGACAAAACCCGGACATCATTTTCTTCAAAAAGGTCGTAGGCCGCCATCATCTCATTGACGAATTCATCCATTGTCTTATCCGTCCCCTTCTCTACCAAAATCGCCGGAATCCCTAGATTTTTGGCAATATCCGAATTGATTTCCAACTCAATGGACGTGCCTTCCCCCGAAAAATCCGTGCCTTCGACCAAGACAAAATCATACCGTTCTTCCAAGGCCTTATACTTCTCAATAATCTTATCCAATACTTCATCAATCTGTCCACTGTGCTTCTTCTCCAACACTTCACTTTTGGTAAAAGCATAGGCATCTTCACAAGCAATGTCCAAATTAAAGTGCGTCCGAATCGTATGGATATGATTGTCGCGATCTTCACCGTCAAAGTCACTAATGATGGGCTTGAAATACCCGACTTTGGCGACTTTGCCCAGTAATAGACGCATCAGACCTAAAGTAACAATGGATTTGCCACTACCGTGTTCCATCGTGGCTATATATACTGCTTTACTCATTTTTTTTTTGTTTTTGGGTAACCGCCGGCAACTCCGCTTTGCAGGCGCAAATATATACGTAAAAATACTCCCAAATGATGTTTTATATCATGGTTTATTTTAACGAAAGTCAAAGATTGAAAACAACAAGGGAACAAATCCAAAATGATTTTTGTATTAATGACAACAAACAAAAAAAATAGTAGCCGGGAAGTTACAAAAATTTAAAACCATGAAAACCATTCAATTATATAGCCTTTTATCGCTGAGTTATTCGCAGAATGACAAAGGGCTTGCTCTACATTTATCCTAGATAAAGATAATATCTCAAGAGCCCTTTGATTCGATTCAAAGGGCTTTTTTTATGCCCAATAATCACATTTTATGCCCCAATAGCCCAACCGGCAGAGGCGTCTGACTTAGTAATGAAACAAAAATAACCTACCCCAACCTACTTGTTCTTTATTCCTTTTAGAATGACTTAAAAAAGCCAAGCGTAGCGATGCTATGCTTGATTTTTGAAGTCATCCTAAAAGAAAAAATAACTGCGTATATTGGAGCACTTTATTCTTGCTTCATTACTTAGGATCAGAATGTTGGGAGTTCGAATCTCTCTAGGGGTACATTTTCGGGAAAGTAAAGCAGTTGCATGGAGCAACGACTAGTCTTGAAAACTAGGTAGCGCGTGATGGCGCTCGGGGGTCGGGTCCTCTGCTTTCCGCCAATCGCTTCGGTAGTCCAACAGGAAGAGACATCAAGTTTAAACCTTGAAAAGTGTCGGTTCGACTCCGACCCGGAGCACAAAATTTAACGGAGAGTAAGCTTAAGGCATTGTGCAACAATAACCTATACCATTATGCTTCATCTTTTTGCATTGCACTGCGTTACAAAATTGGTTATTATACTAGGCATAACGCCCACTTTTGTGCCTTGTTCAGCACAAAAATATTTTGCCTAATGAAACATTTTATTATTGCACAATGCCTAACAGGGTTAGGAGCAGCCTGCTAAGCTGTCTGTTCATTGACTTGAATGATTTTCGATTACTCTGCTCTCCGCAATATTTTGGTACTGTGTAAGATACAATGCCTTAGACGCCTATTTGCTTTTACGCAAGTGAGAAAAAAAACACCGCTTCCAAAACCAAAGTCTTCTTCCACCGTTCATTATGCCTTAAGCATGATCAACATGATATCCGGAATCTTCCAAAAAATAAGACAACAAAAACCCCGACAGACTCTCCAAAGCCAAGCCAATCAAGGGCAAGTCACTTTGCTCAAAGGCTTACGGGGCTCTTACTTGTCGTTTTTGTTGGCAGAATACAATGAAACAGAGCAACGCCCTTTTCTTTTTATCGCCGACAACAAGGAAGATGCCGCCTACCTACTCAATGATCTCCAAGGCATTTCAAAGAACCAAGCCCTGTTTTTTTTGCCGGACTCCTTCAAACGCCCGACTTTTTTTGAAGTCGTTGATGCGAATAATGTCCTAGGGCGAACCGAAATCGTCAACCAACTGACCGGACACCAATCCCCCAACCCCATTATCATCACCTATCCGGAAGCGCTCTTTGAGAAGGTCATTGAGCCGTCCGAAGTGGTCGCTAGCCGCCTAGAAGTCAAGGTCGGAGCGACGCTCGAGCAAGAGACCATGATGGACGTCTTGTTGGAATATGAATTCAAGCGGGTAGATTTTGTCTATGAGCCCGGACAGTTTTCCATTCGCGGAGGCATCGTGGATGTCTTTTCTTTGGGCAACCCTTGGCCTTTTCGGGTCGAACTATTTGACAACGAAGTGGAGAGCATCCGGAGTTTTGATCCACTCACCCAACTGTCTCGGGAATCTTTGGATTTGATTCATATTGTTCCTGATTTTTCGGCGCTGGAATCACCGACCAAGAAGGTGTCCATGCTGGAAATCCTTCCGGAAAATACAATAGTAGTCGCTAGGGATTTTCAATTTTTGCTAGATCAATTGATGGTTTGCTTTGAAAAAGCAGAAGAATTTGGGCATCACGTGACCGTACAAAGCGACCAAGACTTGCGTAAAATTTTTCGGGAACGAGCCTTCTTGTATCCTAGGGAAATCATTGAACAATTGACCGGTCAAGCCGTCTGGTTGCTATCGGATACATGCGAAGACTTTCGCCCGCAGGAGACCGTGCAATTTAAGATTTCGACTCAACCGAGTTTTAGCAAGAATTTTAACTTACTGATAGACAACTTAATGTCTTTTCAGAAAGAAGGATATGAGATTTATCTCTTTGCAGAAAATGCTAGGCAATTTGCTAGGTTTACTACTATTTTTAAGGATTTAGATGCCCCCATCGAATTTCATGGGGTGGAGACTGCTATCCATGAAGGCTTTATTGCGGAAGCGGAAAAAATAGTCTGTTACAGTGACCATCAGATTTTTCAGCGCTTTCATGCTTACAAACTTCGGCAAGGATTTTCAAAGGAGAAGGCGCTTAATCTTCGCTTAGTCAAAGATTTGGTGCCCGGCGACTATGTTACGCATATTGATCATGGAATTGGGCGTTTTTCGGGTCTGCAAAAGATTGAAATCAATGGCAACTTACAGGAGGCTGTACGGCTGGTTTACAAAAACAACGACCTGCTTTACGTCAGTATCCACTCGCTCCACAAAATAGCCAAATACGTCGGCAAAGAAGGAAAAGAGCCTACGCTCAATAAAATCGGCTCTGATGCTTGGCAAAATCTCAAGCGCAAGACTAAGCGCAAGATTAAAGACATTGCCAAAGAATTAATTACGCTCTACGCCAAGCGCAAATCCACCAAGGGCTTTGCGGCAGAACCGGACGGCTATCTCCAAAACGAGTTGGAAGCTTCCTTTTTCTTTGAAGACACTCCGGATCAGGTGAAGGTCACCGCCGAAGTAAAAAAAGATATGGAAAGCGAGCAGCCGATGGATCGCTTAATTTGCGGGGATGTCGGCTTTGGCAAAACAGAAATTGCCATCCGCGCAGCTTTCAAAGCCATTTTGAGTGGCAAGCAAGTCGCCATTTTAGTACCGACAACCATTTTGGCGCTCCAGCATTTTAAAACTTTTTCCGAAAGGCTACAACCTTATGGAACGGCCGTCGATTATGTCAACCGCTTCAAAACTGCCAAACAAAAAAGAGAGATTTTTGAAAAATTAGAAAAAGGACAACTGGACTTGGTGATTGGCACCCATGCCATCTTATCCAAGAAGGTAAAATTTAAAGATTTGGGGCTTTTGGTGATTGATGAAGAGCAAAAATTTGGCGTTGCCGCAAAAGAAAAATTGCGCAGCCTAAAAGTCAATGTCGATACGCTGACCATGACGGCAACTCCCATTCCGCGTACCCTCCAATTCTCACTCATGGCGGCGAGAGATTTATCCGTCATTCAGACTCCGCCCCCCAACCGCCAACCCATCCACACCGAAGTACGAACCTTTAACCACGACCTTATCCAAGATGCCATCTTATACGAGGTCAATCGGGGCGGGCAAGTATTCTTTGTACACAACCGGGTCAAAACTTTGCCGGAAGTGACCGCTATGGTTCGCAAAATGTGCCCGGAAGTCAAAATCACCATGGCTCATGGACAAATGGAGAGCAAACAACTGGAAGCGGAGTTGATGAAATTTGTACGCGGCGAAGTGGACGTACTGGTCTCCACCAATATCATTGAGACCGGATTGGACATCCCCAATGCCAATACGATGATTATTAATAACGCCAATAACTTTGGGCTCAGCGATTTGCATCAATTACGGGGGCGTGTGGGGCGCTCCAACACCAAAGCGTATTGCTATCTCATTGCACCACCCATGTCGGTTTTGACGCAAGACGCCCGCAAACGACTTCGCACCATCGAGGAGTACAGTGAATTGGGCAGCGGCATCAATATCGCCATGAGAGACATGGACATTCGGGGCGCCGGTAATATTTTAGGTGGAGAGCAATCCGGGTTTATTGCAGATATCGGATACGATACTTACCAAAAAATATTAGACGAAGCCATCGAAGAACTTAAACAATCGGACTTCAAGAATCTTTTTGACAAAGAAGAAAAGCCCAAAGACGGCACCCACTTTGTCCGTGATGTCCAATTAGAAACAGATTTAGAATTATTAATTCCTACCCAATATATTACCAATACCCAAGAGCGCCTACACCTATACAGCCGGTTTAACGAATTAAAAAATGATAAAGAAATTGATGCCTTCGCCCAAGAATTAAAAGACCGCTTCGGACGCCTCCCCAAGCAAGTTCATGAATTATTTAACGGACTGAGAATCAAATGGTTAGCCCGCCCGTTAGGATTTGAGAAAGTCGTCATCAAGAACCACAAGCTCCGTTGTTATTTTGTCATGGATCCACAATCTCCGTTTTATGATACGGAGCTTTTTGGCCGCCTACTCAATCTAGTTTCCGGAGACCACACCTACCCCATACACATCAAGAAATCCAGAGATTATTTGATTCTAGCGGTAGATCGCATTCATCATTTGAAAAAGGTATTGGAGATTCTTAGCTGGATTGATTCTAAGGTAAGAGTGGAAACGGATTAGCGGTGAGCTTACTCCTAAAAGTATTCTGATGCAAAACTACCAAATTTTTTTCTGTTTGGAGATTTTGTTGAGTTTACTCCGAAAAGTCGGGTGTAGTGGTTTGTTCTTGAGACCACAAAATTTTATTTGGTTTCTTTTGATAAAACTTTCCAAAAGTTTAAAACTTTTGGAAAGTTCTTGTATGGTAACCAAATAAAATTTTGTTCCGTGCTTTAATTTCCGGCAACGTGGACTTTTCGGAGCGGATTCACCGTTGGTTTCACTTTACCGTTGGTTTTAACCAACGGACAAGAAGCAAATTCAAAAGGGGCTTTAGCCCCATTGACAGACTAAATCCCAAAGTCTAGTAAGTGCTAATTTTTCTTAAGTCAAGTCACTGTGGTATTTATTGAAAAGTAAGGGACAAAACCCGACTACGCCCCTAACATAAAATCTTCAATGCCATACCATACTCAAGAACCGGTACTCCCAAACCCACCGGTTCCACGCTCCGACTCCGCAAGCTTGTCCACCGGCTTCCACTCAATTTGGGTATATTGAGCAATAACCATTTGGGCGATGCGCTCTCCTGGTTCAATGGTTTGGTCTTCTTTGGAAAGGTTGGCTAATATGACTTTAATTTCACCGCGATAGTCACTGTCGATGGTGCCCGGGGAGTTGAGACAAGTTAGGCCTTTTTTAATGGCTAAGCCGCTGCGTGGTCTGATTTGGGCTTCACTGCCTGGCGGCAATTCAATAAAAAGCCCCGTCGGTATAAGCATCCGCTCCATCGAACCCAAGGTGATGGGTGCGGAGATATGGGCACGTAAATCCATGCCGGCACTACCGGAAGTCTCATATTGCGGAAGCGAATGATTGGATTTATTGATTACTTTTACAGTCATGGTTTTGTTTTGTGGATTAATCGAATTGCCTGGCCAAGTCATCCAGTTTTAGTTTCACTATTGTTTTTTTACCGGTTGGGCTGGCATAGGGCATTTCACAAGCAAAAAGGAGGTTGATTAGCTCCTTCATCTCTTTGTCCGTAAGGGCATCCCCTACTTTTACGGCCGCACTGCTAGCCATCGAACGAGCGATATTTTCCCGATGGTCGAGCTCTAACTCCAAGTTATCACGGTATTGATTCAATAAAGTCCGGATGGCTTGGGTTGGATTCATATCCATATCTGCGGGTATGCCGTGAATGATAAAGGCATTGTTGCCAAAGTCTTCGATCTGAAACCCCAAGAGTTGCAGCTCCGGAATCATGGCTTTCATCAAAATCGCATCATCGGTCGGCAAGGTAACGGTATCCGGGAAAAGCTCTTTTTGCGTAAGCATCTCCCCTCCTTGAAAGGCTTGGGCATATTTTTCAAATAAGATACGTTCGTGTGCTCGCCTTTGATGGATGAGCACCAATCCGGATTTGATTTGGTTAGCGATGTAAATATTATGGATTTGAAAGGGGCCGCGATGTTCAGTTTTGGCTTCTTCCAAAGTCGATTGCTCCGTAAAAGACATTTGTTGAGTGGCCGGAGTCGGTAATCCGGTTGATTCTTCGCTTTCTTCCCGCTCGACATGGATGGAGGTCCCTTCGGGATCTAAAATAGGGAGAATTTTTTCCAGCCCGGAATAGAGTTTTTCCCAATTCTTTTTGTTGGTTCCCTGTGTAGATTGCGGGAAACTCGGGGATTGAATGGGTCGTTCAGGCGAGTTCTTAGCCCCAAAGCCTGATGACAAATTATTTTTATTAAAACTCAGCCCTTGCTCCGCATCGAAATCCAAGGTCGGAGTGATTTGGTGCTTGCCCAAGGCATGGCGGGTGGCTACTTTTAGATAATTATAGACAATCCGCTCATCTTCAAATTTTATTTCTTGCTTGGTGGGATGCACATTGATGTCAATTTGCGTAGGATCTATATCAATAAACAGGACATAAAATGGATGCATATCATTGCTAATCAACTCGTTATAAGCACTTCGGATGGCATGATTGAGATAGGGACTTTTGATGAACCGGTTGTTTACAAAAAAGTATTGAGAGCCCCGTTTTTTTCGGGCGAATTCAGGCTTGCCCACGTAGCCATGAATACTGATGGTGTCTGTAACTTCTTCGACAGGGACTAAACGCTCATTATATTTTTTGCCTAAAATGCCGATAATTCTTTGACGTAGATTGCCTTTCGGCAAATGGTAAATCTCCTTTCCGTTGTGATGAAGCGAAAAGTGAATAGCAGGATGCGCCAATACAATTTGGATAAATTCGGAGACAATATGTCTAAATTCTACCGTGTCGGATTTTAGAAAATTGCGCCTTGCGGGAACGTTATAAAACAAGTTCTTTACAGAAAAAGAAGTGCCTTTGGGAGCTTGACATAATTCTTGGGATACGACCTTGGAATCAGCCACCTGAATACAAACGGCCACATCATCTTCGGCTCTTCTCGTCTTCATGGCGACTTGGGCAACGGCGGCAATAGAGGCCAAGGCTTCGCCCCGAAACCCCATGGTATTGATGGAAAATAAATCTTCCGCTTTACGGATCTTTGAAGTAGCGTGCCGCTCAAAGCTCAACCGGGCGTCTGTCTCCGACATGCCGATGCCATTATCAATGACTTGGATAAGCGTTTTGCCGGCATCTTTGACGATGACCTGAACCAAGGAGGACTGGGCGTCGATGGCATTTTCGACAAGTTCCTTGATGACCGATGCAGGACGTTGGATGACTTCGCCGGCCGCAATTTGATTAGCAATGGGATCCGGTAATAGCTGAATAATATCAGACATAGTAGTGTTTTGTTGTAGTCAGGCCGGCGACTTACTTCAAGTAAGCAGCCAAACTAGGCAAATAAATGCCAACAAGGTAGTAGGCAATCGTCGTTAGCGCCAGCAAAATTAATAAAACTCTGACAAACATGGCGCGGGATTGTTGCCGATAAGACAAACCCCGTCGATTGGAGCGGGCGCGTTGATTGGCGGAAGCGATTCTGGACTTCATGCTTTCGGCATCCCCTTTGTCTTTATGTTTGTCCAAAATAGCCTCTAAACGCTCCTTTCTTTCGTCATAGTAGCGAGGAATATAGTTAAAACTCCTATTTTTGGCGGTACGCCCCATTCTCAAGAAATTTAGCATGGTTGTTTGTTTTTTGGTAACTACTTAGCAAGGTCGCTACCGTAATAGATGACAAATTTAATCATTTTGGCTGTAATTTCCCAAAACTTATAACGATTCGATGTATTAATTCCAATTTTGGTCTTGTAACGGCGGCTTTATTCTATACCGTTTTTTTGCCTTCGGCGTTCAACTTGTGCTTCGCACGTTCAAGTTGCCCTTCGGGCGTTCAAATGCCTTCGGCGTTCAAGGGTGACGCTCTCTTGGCTGCCTAGTCGTTATCCCGTTACACCGTTATACCGTTACACCGTTGTTTGCCTTCGGCGTTCAATGAGCAAGATTTCTTTCCTGCCTTCCTTTCACCTTTGACCCTTCACCTTTGACCTTTAATTACCTTTGACCCTTCACCTTTTACCTTTAACGGCGTTCAAGGAGCTTTCGTGTATTTCGTGTATTTCGTGGTTAAAACCTAGCGCAGCACACCACTATAAATCACGACAGGAGAGTGCCCAAAAATAGCTAAGCCTGCTTTTCTGCAATCTCACACAAAACAAAGCATTCAACCGGTCGTTTCATCATTGAGCTTGCTCCGAAAAGTCTGATGTAGTGGTTTTACTCTTGGCACCACAAAATTTTATTCTGTTTTCTCCTTTATGGTTAACCCTCTAAATCTCCCTTCGCAAAGGAGACTTAAGGTAAACAGAATAAAATTTTGTTCCTCGCTTTAATTCTTGACTGCTATGACTTTTCGGAGCAGACTCATCATTAGTTTCGTCACCAAAAAAAGAAAAATGAACAAATACTTACTGTTGCTAGGCTTCTTATCTCTAGCCTTTTTTGCGCAAGCTCAAGATAAAGAGCATTTTCAATTGATTCAAAATGAACAGCAATGGGCTGAAAATGTCGTCCAATTAAGGGGCGACACGAAAGCCCGGGGCTTTGATGTCACTCATCAAGACTTACACCTGAATATAGATCCGGCAGTGCGAGCGATTAGCGGCTCGGTGACGACTTCTTTCTTGGTCACCCAACCTAGCTTGACGGAGTTGCTATTGGATTTGGAAGACTCTATGCATGTGGACAATGTTGTTTATCACGGAACGGCGAATGCTTTTACACATGAACAGGGAAAATTGACGATACCGTTTTCGGCGCCATTGCCGGAAGGCACGTTGGATAAAGTAACGATTACCTACCACGGCATTCCCCGCAAAGACCCCAATGGATTTGGCTCTTTTGAGCAAGGGGCACATAGCCAGACAGATACGACGCCCATATTATGGACGCTATCGGAGCCCTATGGAGCTGATGATTGGTGGCCTTGCAAGCAAGATTTGACCGATAAGATTGATAGCGTGGATATTACGGTGACCGTTCCGGAAGGAAATAAAGTGGGGAGTAATGGACTCTTAGTGAGTGAGGAGACCGTTGCCGGAAAAACTACTTTTCATTGGAAACATCGCTATCCGATACCATCGTATTTAGTGGCTTTTGCGACCACTAATTATGTAGCCTATACCGATACGGTAACATCCGATTCCGGTGATATCGTAATGCTCAATTATGCTTATCCGGAAAGTTTGCAAGCAGCCAAGGCAGGCACTGCCGACTTGATTCCCGTGATGCAACTTTACAACGACCTTTACGGCGTATATCCGTTCTGGAAAGAAAAATATGGCCATGCTCAGTTTGGCTGGGGGGGCGGCATGGAACATACCACAATGACTTTTTGCGTGTATTATGATATTGGTTTGTTGGCGCATGAACTGGCGCATCAATGGTTTGGAGATGATGCAACTTGTGGCAGCTGGGAAGATATTTGGTTGAATGAAGGCTTTGCAACCTATAACGAAGGCTTGATTTATGAGCATGGACTGGGAGGACAAAATTTTCATAATTGGCTTGATTATAAAATTAACACTGTAACTTCAAAACCTTGGGGCAGCGTAAAAGTGGATGACACCACGAATGTACACCGCATCTTTGATTGGCGACTATCTTATTCCAAAGGCGCCATGGTCTTGCACATGTTGCGTTGGAAAATCGGTGATGAAGCCTTTTTCCAAGGCATCAGAGACTACCTGAATGACGACGCCGTAAAATATAATTTTGGCCGGACGGCACAGTTGAAGGCTCATCTGGAAGAAACTAGCGGTCAGGATTTGACAGATTTTTTTGACTCTTGGTATTCCGGAGAAGGCTACCCTATCTATACGATTACTTGGAGTCAAGATACAACCAACAATGTATTACGCGTTCAGATAAAACAGACGCAGTCCACTACCGCCAACTATTTTAAAATGCCCGTACCGCTTCGGACGGTCGGAGCGTCTCAAAACCAAGACATCGTCTTACAAAATGATTATGATGGTCAAGTGTTTGAAGTAGATCTAGCTGAGCCGATTACTTCATTGGAGTTTGACCCTGATTTATGGCTGGTGGCTAAAGATACAATCATTCACGGAGCCGTTCCGGACGCCAATAATTCCCTGTCTATCAGTACCCAATTGCACCTAAACCCGAATCCCGTCCAAGATGTCTTGCACCTTTCGGCAAATGATATGGCCATCGAAAGTGTGGAGGTCTATGACCTTTCGGGAAAATTAGTACTCCGCTCTGCAACACCATTTTCAAACACCCAAGATTTTGACGTTACCGACTTAAAATCAGGAAGTTATATACTCCTAGCTCGAACAAAAAATGCAAAAGGTTCGATTCCTTTTGTCAAATTATAACCGCCCCGGAGAATACGCCCACCAAGGCGAATGGAGTTGCTAGTCTTTTAGGCCGGGCGATTTCATTCGCCTTTTTTTTTTTGCTCTTTTACTCCAAAAAGAGTAACTGTTTAGGTGCACTTATTTCAAGGAAGGCATTTTTGTGTATGTTGTGCCAATTACAAATAATCGAAGAAACTTAGTCCCTACACATCATCC
>JALVCY010000017.1 GCA_027009605.1 Saprospiraceae bacterium | reverse complement strand
GTCATTAATGGAATTTATCAAATCCACGTCCGTTCCGAAAGTAAACAAACAGCTACGCTAAAACTTGTAGTCGCTAAGCAGTATTAAACTTATGTGGCTAGTTTCTTACTAGCTAGACGTCGGATTATTTTTAGTAACTGTTTAGGCACCTACTATTTTGGTCAAAAAGATGAGACCGGAGTCATCCGGTCTCATCTTTTTTGTAACTGCGGTTCAAAAGAGCTACCTGTCACTCAACGTTAGCAAGCACCGCCCTAGGCACGCTCAATCTTCTCCCCGAAAAATCTTTTCTTGATTGTTGATACTTTCATCGTGGATAGCGGTGATTAGTTTGATGGAAAACTCCCGGCTCAAGCCTTGCTTCATTCCCAAATCAATAAATCTTTGGACGATTTCTTCCCATCTTTTTTGCTGTAAGATGGTGATGTTTCGCTCCTTTTTAAAATGCCCTATCCGTTTGGCCACATTCATCCGCTTGCCCAAGATGGCCAACAAATCGGCATCTATTTCATCTATTTCGCCGCGAAGCAGCTCTAGGTTATTTTGGATTAAGTCATCATTTTGGCGAGATTCGCGTAAGACTAGGCTGTCCACTATTTCGTGCAAACGGGTGGGAGTTACTTGTTGTTTGGCATCGCTCCAAGCGTCATCCGGAGTGGGATGCGCTTCGAGCATAATGCCGTCATAGTTTAGGTCGATGGCCTTTTGTGCGACGGCTTGCAACAAGCTTCGATTGCCACAAATATGACTAGGGTCACAAATCATCGGCAAATCCGGATAGGTCACCATCATTTCGATGGGAATTTGCCACTGCGGACGATTGCGGTATTTGGTTTCTCCTAAAAAGGAAAATCCCCGATGCACCAAGCCGATTCGGGTAATCCCTGCTTTTTTGAATCGCTCCACAGCACCCATCCAAAGTTTGATGTCGGGATTAATCGGATTTTTGATAAAGATGGGAATATCCAAACCTTCCACCGCATCCGCAAGGTCTTGCACAGCAAAGGGATTTACGGTGGTGCGTGCACCAATCCACAAAGCATCGACTCCGGCTTTAATGGCTTCATACACATGCTGTGGGGTCGCCACTTCCACGGTAATTTTCAGTCCGGTTTCTTCTTTGGCCTTTTTCATCCAAATCAGGGCTTCCTTGCCAATGCCTTCAAAGCTTCCCGGCATGGTTCTAGGCTTCCAGATTCCGGCACGGAAGTAATCCACCTTTCCGCTTTGTGCCAACGCTCTAGCCGTCTCCAGTACTTGTTCTTCCGTCTCCGCCGAACAGGGGCCGCTGATAATGAGTTTACGGCCATTGAGAGCTAGCCAACTGTTTCGATTTTTTGTGTGTTGATTCATTCTTCTTGATTTTTTTTTGGTCTTTGGGGCGCACCGGTGGGTTGTTTTTGATTCCGGAGCGGTGGGGTCGGCCGCTCCCCCCCCTACGGCTATTTTAAAATTCGTTTGATCTCATTGGCCCGGGTCATGGCGGCTTTTTGGGCTTCCATATCGCCGGAATCAATATATCGTTTGAAGGCGACTAAATGTTCAATATATTCGCCTAAAGCATCTGATAAATGTTTTTTGTTCCGGTCAAAAATAGGCGCCCAAGTAGCCGGAGCACTTTTGGCTAATCGAACGGTGGAGCCAAACCCGGTGCCTGCCAAATTAAATATCTGCTGCTCATCTTGCTCAATATCCAATACGGTCAACCCCAACATAAAAGAGCTTACATGCGACAAATGAGAGACATAAGCCAAGTGTTTGTCATGCTTAGAAGATTCCATAAAAACCGATTCCATCCCCATTTCTTCGTTTAATCTGATGATGGTCTCCACCGCTTCTTTGTCCGAAAGGTGAATATCACACAGCAGATTTTTCTTCCCTTCAAATAGGCTGGGAAAAGCCGCTGCCGGCCCCGAAAATTCTGTTCCGGCCAATGGATGCCCGGCTACATATCTAGCCCGGTTAGGGTGTTTTTTTACGGCTTGCGCAATGCTTTCTTTGGTTGATCCGGTATCCGTCACAACTTGCTGACTATCAAGCAAATCCAACACCTTACCTAAAGTTTTTTCGATGTGGTGTATGGGAATAGCCAAAAAACAAACATCACACCGCTTTACTCCTTCCGTAAAAGAAACAATTTCATCAACCAATCCTAATCGTAGGGCTTCCTGCTCGTGGGCTTCCTTGGCGTCTATTCCTAAGACTTCATGCCCCTGCGCCCGTAACTTCAACCCTATCGAACCGCCTAATAAGCCTAGTCCTATTATTGTTATTTTCATTTTTCTTTTTTTTTTGCCTGCGGGGATTATTCCTTCCCCGTTATTCCGTTACTAGGCTGTTCCGTTGTAACGCTGTTCCGTAATCCTTGGTTGAGTAGGGGCGAACACAAGGTTCGCCCCTACAGGGTTACACCGTTTTTTATCCGTTCTAGGGCGGTTTGCAGGCGATCCATACCGGTTGTCAACGAAATGCGCAAATAACGCTTTCCATTCGACCCGAATACACTTCCCGGTGTGATAAATACCCGGCTCTCCTTTAATATCCGGTCTGAATAAACTTCCGCACTTTCGTATTGATCAGGAATCCCGGCCCATACAAACATACCTACCCGATTTTTTGCGTAAGTACAATCCAAGCGATCAAAAATAGCCCAAACTAATTCCCGTCTTTTTTTGTACAGTGCGTTCAAATCATTGTACCAATCGTCCCCCAGCTCCAACGCCCGAATGGCAGCCTGCTGAATCGGCCAATACATGCCCGAATCCATATTCGTTTTAAAACGCATCACAGCATCAATATAGGCTTGCTTTCCCGCTAATACCCCAACCCTGAATCCGGCCATATTGTGAGATTTACTCAAGCTATTGAGCTCCACGGCTACGTCCTTGGCACCCGCTATACTAAGGATACTGGCAGGATTGGGATTCAAAATAAAAGAATACGGATTATCATGACACAGCAGTATTTTTTCTTTTTTTGCGAAAGCGACTAACTCCTTCATTCGCTCCAAATCCATCGGTACGCCGGTCGGCATATTGGGATAATTCAACCACATCATCTTTACCCGCCGCAACGAAAACATCTGCAAAAAATCCATATCTGGCAGCCAATCTCCATTTTCCGAAAGGGGATATTCCAAGACCTTGGCGCCGGCTAATCGAGCAGCCGCTTTGTACGTGGGATAGCCCGGATTGGGCACCAACACCTCATCACCGGGCTCCAAAAATGCCATACTCAAGTGCATAATGCCTTCTTTAGAACCCATCAAAGGCAAGATTTCCGTATCCGGATTCAAGTCCACTTGATACCGCTCCCGATACCATTTTGCGAAAGCAAAACGCAACTCCGGAACGCCCTTATAGGATTGATACTGAGCAGATAAGGCTGCTTGACTTGCTGTATTTAATACGGCTATCACTTCATCTGCCGGATGCAAGTCCGGACTCCCAACCCCCAAATTAATGATGTCTGCACCGGTGGCATTCAGCTGTGCAATTTCTCTGAGCTTGCGCGAAAAATAATATTCTTGCACAGTGCCTAATCGTTTGGATGTATTAATAATCATAGATGGTCGCTTTGTGGTAGATTCCCAAAATTTGTAATTCTAAAGTCACCGTTTTCAGTTGCTCAAAAACGAGCCAAAAGGCAGCCAAAGTCTCAAACTCAATATCCAAATAAAAATAGTACTCCCCTACTTTTCCCAATACCGGAAAAGATTGCAGCTTACTCAAATTCATCTGAGCATCGGCGATAAAATTCAAGACTTTGAGCAATGCGCCGGCTCGATCTTTTACCCGCAGATAGATGGATGCTTTATTGCCGGTGGCTTGCGCCAAATCTTGGCCGCGATTACGATCAATGAGAAAAAACCGGGTATAATTGTGTGGGCTGGTTTCGATTCCTTTGGCAAGAATTTCCAAGCCATAGAGTTCCGCCGCCCGTTCACTTGCTACGCCCCCTATTCCCAATAGCTTTTCTGCAGCAATTTCCCGGGCGCTCAAGGCCGTATCTTCAGACTCCACTAGGGTCAAATCCGGATAGTGACGAAAATAATTCAGGCACTGATTAATAGCCATAGGATGAGAGCGGACTTCCGTCAAATCATCCACAGCCTGTCCGGGCAAGCCCATCAAATTGTGTCGAATCCGCAAAAACACTTCGCCTTCGATGACAAAATTGTACTCCCTAAGAATCCGATAATTTTGCAGCAAACTACCCGCAATAGAATTTTCAATAGCCATAATGGCTCTCGTTTGCTCATCGCCATCGTCCAAGGCATCCGCCAATTGCCGAAAGGTCATCGCCGGCACAATCTCCATCTCAGAATGCCCAAAATACTTAATGGCTGCTTCTTCGTGAAAAGCGCCGGGATAGCCTTGAATGATGATTTTTTGACTGTTCATGGTATTCTTTTTTGGTATAAGCCCAAAAAAAAAGTCCCAAACACGGGACTTTTATTCTTTTTTGTATTACTTAATTACATACGCAAAGCCCCTTAGTTAGTTAGACTAAAGCTAAAATAAAAACTAAAAAAGCTATGATTTGCGTACATCATGGGACAAAGGTAGGCTTTTTGGATAAACAATTCAAGTGCCGTTGGCGTTCAATTTGTGCTTCGCACGTTCATTTGCCTTCGGCGTTCAATTTGTGCTTCGCACGTTCAATTTGCCTTCGGCGTTCAAGGAGCACGCTCTCGTGGCTGCCTTCCCGTTAACCGTTACACCGTCATACCGTTACACCGTTCTACCGTTATACCGTTACACCGTTACACCGTTACACCGTTGTACCGTTGAATTCACTCCTAAAAGCATCCTAAAAAGGTAGGATTTAACTCATTGACAATCAATACCTTAGTGAGTTCTTAGTGACCACTTCGTGTACTTAGTGGTTAGGTGTTCCATTTTTCCTTACCACTAAGAACACGAAGATAACACTAAGTTTACACTAAGCAACGCTACAAATTATTGGTATTGGACTGCTAAAGTTTGGGTAAGAAATGGTGTACACGTAGGCCAACATATTATAAAATTTTCTTGCGTTTGCCCTGACTGTTCAATTGAAATCACCGGTAATTAATCTTACTTATGGAGAAATTTTACTACATTAGCCCCTATAGACGAAAACATCCATGACACAAGACTATTTGCGCAAGCTAAAGGAACTTATCCAACTGGAATTAGAAGAAGATATCGCCATCTTTCGACAAAAGATAGAAGCACTTTCTATTACGGAAAGACAAAAACAAGGCTTCTGCTGGCATCCCGTCAAAGTCATCAAGACCGGATTCACTTATGGAGACCGCGCATCTGTGACCATCGAAAGGCAGGATACCAAAAGCCATGATTTTCGCTCCGGAAATATCGTCAGGCTCTATTCTCAAAAAGACCCGCTCCATGATTCCGTCAACGGCACCATCAACTATCTCAAGGAAAAAGAGATGAAAATTGTCTTAAACACGGAAAATTTACCGATTTGGCTCGACAATGAGAAACTGACTCTAGACCTGCTTTTTGATGAGCGCTCTTACAAAGAAATGCAAAAGGCGCTAAGCACCGTTGCGAAAGCTTCCAATAATCGACTGGCGGACTTGCGAGATGTATTATTCGGTCAAATCACCCCGTCTTTTGAGCACGTACCGGCACACCATGTACCCCATCTTAATGACTCCCAAAATGCCGCCTTAAACAACCTGATTTCTGCCGAAGACATCGCCATCGTTCATGGCCCGCCGGGCACCGGGAAAACCACTACTTTGGTGGAAGCCATCAAGATTATAGCCCAAAACAAAGAACAAGTTTTGGTTTGTGCCCCGTCCAATGCAGCGGTTGATTTATTGACAGACCGGCTCTCCAAGGCTTCGCTTCAAGTCGTCAGAATGGGTAATATTTCGCGCGTGGATGATGCGGTACTCAACGCCACATTGGATGTCCAACTCTCCCGTCATCCCGAATTTAAAGAAATCAAAAAATTA
>JALVCY010000016.1 GCA_027009605.1 Saprospiraceae bacterium | reverse complement strand
AGCGTAGCTGGGCTACGTGAAAAAATTTTAGCAAAAACAGGCGCAAAAAGGGCATTTTTTGACCAAAATAGTGGGTAGCTAAACAGTTACCTTTTTTTTAAAAGCCTAGTTCTTTGTGGGTGTATTTAAAACTCAATTTTTCGGGGTAAACTCAACGATGGAAATACTAGTAGGGATGCACAACTATACATCCCCACTAAAAATAAAAAATAGATACCAATAATCAAAGCTATTCACCACTTGCCCGGTAAATGATAGATACTTATCTTTGTATTACCGGTTTGTTGCTTACGGGCAGCGAACCCCTATAAAGGCTGCTTCGGCAGCCTTTGTTTTTTGAAGAATGAGCCCGCTCCGAAATATCCACTTAGCCAAGAAATTAAAGCACAGAACAAAAACCTTTTTCTCCCAAGTGCCCGTGGCGCAAACTCCATTCGCTCTTTGCAACATCTTTTAGGAGTAAACCCACCTACTGGTAAGAAAAAACCAAAACCAAACCACCACTTGCCCGGTAAATGATAGATACTTATCTTTGTATTACCGGTTGGCGGCTTACGAGCGGTTGACCTCTATAAAGGCTGCTTCGGCAGCCTTTGTTTTTTGAAGAATGAGCCCGCTCCGAAATATCCACTTAGCCGAGAATTAAAGCACAGAACAAACCGCCACACCTGACTTTTCGGAGTAAACTCAACGCTTGAACAATTGAACAGAAAGCATTCCATCAAAATAATATTTGGCAACTGTTCCAACGATTTCAAAAACCCGATTTTTAGGAACAGACTCAACAATTGAACAAAAGGCATGCATCCGGTAATATTTCGCTACTCTTCCAACTATTTCCATTTCAAAAACCTGACTTTTCAGAGTACATTCATAGTTTAATCAAGTCTCGGCACTCCTAAAGTCCCGTGGTTATAAGATTTCTTTTGTATTCCATACCACCTTGGTCAAAAAAAAGAGCATCCTTACAAAAGGATGCCCCGGTTGGTTCGCCGATTGTAATCGACAAACCCTCATGCAAATATACATCTTTTTCTTTTGATTAACTTTCCAAAAGTTTTAAAAAAAAGTCGTACTTTTGCGGGCTATGCGATTAAC
This sequence comes from Saprospiraceae bacterium, assembly GCA_027009605.1. Classification (GTDB taxonomy): domain Bacteria; phylum Bacteroidota; class Bacteroidia; order Chitinophagales; family Saprospiraceae; genus HyVt-613. The sequence goes on along the minus strand of JALVCY010000016.1, from coordinate 4,875 downwards.
TAGTCTAAAAATAAAGGGATTTAAGAGCTTTGCGAATGACACCGTGATTAATTTTTCGGAAGATGTCATCGGCATTATCGGCCCCAATGGCTCCGGTAAATCCAATATTGTAGATGCCATCCGCTGGGTGCTGGGTGAGCAGAAAAGTAAAGACCTGCGTCTGGACAAAATGGCATCGGTCATCTTTAACGGTACAAAAAAACGGAAATCATCTGGTATGGCTTCCGTTTCGCTTACTTTAGAGAATACCAAAAATATATTACCTACTGAGTATCAGACCGTTACAATCACCCGGATACTGTATAGCAGCGGAGATAGCGAGTACCGGCTGAATGATGTAAAGTGCCGGTTAAAGGACATTAACTCCTTGTTTTTGGACTCCGGAATAGGCTCCAATTCCTATGCGATTATATCGCTTTCGATGGTTGATGATTTGTTGATGGACAACAATAATTCGCGCCAGATGATGTTTGAGCAAGCCGCCGGCATCTCGAAGTACAAAACCCGTAAGCATCAGACACTCAATAAGTTAAAGAATACCGAAGAAGATTTGTCCCGGATTGATGACTTGCTCTTTGAGATTGAAGGAAATATGAAGACCTTGGAGCGGCAAGCCAAACGGACGCAGCGCTATTATGACATCAAAGAAGCCTACAAAACCAACAGCATCCATTTGGCAGTCATGAAAGCATCCAAATCCAAGGATGTTTTTAAGGAATTGGAGCGCAAAATCCAAGAACAAAGCGATGCGCTCATCAAAGTCGAAGCCCAAGAAAAAAGCTTAGAAGCTAAATTGGCCCAACTCCGCAAGGATCAAGTCGAAAAAGAAGCTGACCTTTCGGAAATCCAAAGAGATGCCAATGAATTCCTTTCGGGAATAAGAAAAATGGAAAACGAAAAGCAAATGGCCGAACAACGCCTGAGCTTTATCCGTGAAAATCACTCCCGCCACGAACGTCAAATCGCCAACGCCGAAAACCGCATTACCGTTCTTCAAGAAGACATCCAACGCGATACCAAGGCGCTGGAAGAACAAAAAAAGGTCGAAAAACAGCTCAAAGAAGAGCTGGCCGCCATCGAATCCGAATTGAAAAAAGTCCAAGCCAGCCACAATGCACTCAAAGAAGGCATGGACGATTTTGTCGAAAGACAGCAAGAGTTGGAAAGAAATCTCTATGAACTGGAGAAGAAAAAAGCCATCAATACCAATCAAATTGAAGTTTTACGCAAGGATTTAGACCAAAATGCCAGCGATATTGAAGCCAAAACCGATGAAGGCAAAAATCTCCAAAAAGAACTCCGCCTAATCAACGAGCAAATTGCGAAAGCAGAAAAAAATGTTGCCGCTCTCACCAAAAACGAAGAAAAACGCCAAGCACTACTCGAAAAGCTCCAAGCTCAACTAGAAGAAACCAAAGCCGACTTGGTCAAAGAGCAAAGAGAATTTGATGCCATCCAAAACGAGTATAAGCTGACCAAATCCATGGTCGAAAATCTCGAAGGTTTTCCCGCTTCCATTAAATTTTTGAAGAAAAGCAACACGTCTATCAGCAAGATTCCACTGTTGACGGACATTATTTTCTGCGAAGAATCTTACCGGGTGGCGATTGAGAATTATTTGAAGCCCTTTCTGAATCATTATTTGGTGCCGACTTATGAAGATGCGCAGCAGGCCATTACCCTACTCCAACGCAGTCAAAAAGGGAAGGCCAGTTTCTTTATTCTCGATGAGCTCAAACCCGAAAAAGAAAGTACCAAAAAGATAAAAGGAGCCACCGATGCGGCTTCTCTTTTGGAAATCGAGTTGCAGTATCAACCACTCGTCCAAAAGCTGCTTTACAAAACTTTTATTGTCGAAGACCACGACACGGCGCTTGCCTTGCGGAAAAAACATCCGGAATGCACTTTTATTGAAAAATCCGGGAGTTTTATCAGCAAAGGGAATAATATTTCCGGTGGTAGCGTCGGCTTGTTTGAAGGTAAAAAAATCGGTCGCCGCAAGAATTTGGAAGTCCTGGAAAAGAAGCTGACCAAACTGGAAAAAAAGATTAAAACGCTTCAGGAAAAGCAAGAAAAAATCCAAAAGGAAATCAAGCGCCAGCAGTCGGAAGACAACCGACCGGACATCGAAATCCAAACCAAACAAATCAATAATCTCTCCCACCAACGCATCACTTTTGCGACAAGATTGGAGAATATTGAGTCCTTTGTCTCCAGTTTTGGGCAGAAAGCCGGGGAGTCCAAGGACTATATCGAGCATTTGACGCAAGTCAATAAAGAAATCGAAAGCGAACTCGAAATCGCCCAAGAAGAGTACCGCCAATTCAAAAATGAACTCCAAACAGCCGATGAAGGCTTTAGAGAAGTGGCCAACGCCTTAGCCACCACTTCTGAGCGGTACAACCAAAAAAATATCGCCTATATCCAGCAGCAAAACAGAGTGGCTGCCCTGGAAAGAGAGTTGACCTTCCGGCAAAATCAATATAAGGAAACCAGTGAGCATTTGGTGCAAACTTCCAAGACGCTTTCGCAAACGGATGCTGAAGTCGCCCAAATCATGGAGACCATCACCACGCTTCAAAACCGCTTGGCACAAGACTATTCCATCAAAAAGGAAAAAGAATCCTATTTGAATGAAGTCGAACAAATCTGGCATCGTTCCCGCAGTGAAATCAACGAAATGGAAGAAGAACTCCGGGACAACTTCAAAAAACGGCAAGAAACACTCTCCTTGGTCTCCGAACTCAAAGAAAAATTCAACGAGCTAAAACTAGATATGGCTTCTATTACGGAGCGGATTGAGATAGAATTTGGCGTAAGCCGGGACGAATTATTCAGCATTGAAGTCCCCGAAGATCTCGATTTCGAGAAAATCCAAGAAGAAGTCACCAAACAAAAAAGCCGCTTGGATCGATTTGGCGAAATCAACCCCATGGCGATTGAAGCATTCAACGAGATTAAAGAGCGCTACGACACGATTTTTGCCCAGCGTCAAGATATATTGGATGCCAAAGAATCCCTTTTAGCGACCATTCAGGAGATTGATGAGACGGCTACTGCGCAGTTTATGGACGCTTTTGAAAAGGTTCGGACAAACTTTAAAGAAGTATTTAGGAGTCTTTTCACTGAAGATGACGACTGTGACTTAAAGCTAGACAATCCGGACACGCCACTAGAATCCAAAATCAAAATCACCGCCAAACCTAAAGGCAAGCGCCCCCAATCCATCAGCCTTTTGTCCGGTGGAGAAAAGACTTTGACGGCGACGGCTCTGCTTTTTGCCCTTTATCTGCTCAAGCCGGCACCGTTTTGTATTTTTGACGAAGTTGATGCCCCTTTGGATGATGCCAATATTGATAAATTTAATCGGATTATCAAAAAGTTCTCCAAGGATTCCCAATTTATCATTATTACGCACAACAAGCAAACCATGGCGGCCGTGGACATCATCTATGGTGTATATATGCAAGAACCCGGTGTGTCCGGTGTGACTCCGGTGGACTTCCGAACGTATAGCCACGAAGCTATGTTGGTGGATGCCAAATCATAATCTGTGCGGACGTATGAACGAACGGACGTATGAACGAACGGGCGTATGGACGAACGGGCGTATGGACGAACGGGCGTATGGTAGGGACGCACGGCCGTGCGTCCCTACCATACGCCCCACGGTTATACGCCCACGGCCATACGCCCCTATTGCCCAAAAATAGATTGAAACCGTTCCCCCTGTTTTGGATACAAGTCCCTAAACAGTGGTTTTTGAGTCAAATACAGCACTGCTGCCACAATATCTTGATCAAAGTCAGGGAGACCGATAGAAGCCGCCACTAAAGCCTTCGGCATCCCAAAAGCCACCCCAAACACATGCCAATCCTCTTCTGTGAACTCCGGAAACTCCATTTTTGATCCATACTTAAAGGCCGAAACCCATTCATACAGGGTAATATTAAAGATATTGCCTTCACCTTGATATTGGTGGATGACCGGGGCAGACGCAAAGATCAGCACACCATCCTCATGAAAAGTCTCCGAATGATGCATTTTTTTGTGCTGTGGGCTGGGGAAAGGATGCGGATAAATAACGATGCGCTCATGCGTATTGACCAAATAGTCTTCCAACCCAAACGTCATCCGTACCCCTTCGGCCGCAATAATCACTTTTAGGGGGGTAGGCACATTCTTGCCGACTTTCGGTATAAAATCTTTGGCCATCATAAAATAGCCCAGTCGTTTCAAAAATTTGTCCTTATCCGGGCCATTCAATTGCTTGAAAAAGTCAAAATATTGATTGAGATACTTGACGGCATTGGGATTGGGCTTAGGCGGAAATTTTTGAGCCCACCACCACTCCACTTGTGGCGACAGCATATACAAGGCGGCCAAAAGGACAACAGGCGGCACTATATAAATCGCATATTGCCGACCCGAAAAAATGGTCAGGCCTATAGCGACCAAGATGGGAATGACAAGAATGGCCGCAATGATTTTAGCAATTTTCATATTTTTTTTTTATTTTTTTCTGCTAGGACTTTTTTATTAAAAAGAATCCCCTTATCTTTGCATCCGCTTTCGTAGGGAAGCAACCGGTGCCTTAGCTCAGTTGGTAGAGCACAGGACTGAAAATCCTGGTGTCCCCAGTTCAAGCCTGGGAGGCACCACCGAAGGAAGTAATCGCAAGATTGCTTCCTTTTTTTTTGTGCCCCTAGGAATGATGCGGTAACGTTGTACCTACGAGTTCTCCCCTTAAACTATTCTGATGTAAAACTACCAAAATTTATTCTATTTGGAGATTTTGCTCAATCGTTGAATTCGCTCCGAAAAGTCCACTCTGCCAGAAACTAAAGCAATGAACAAACCACTACTCCCGACTTT
>JALVCY010000015.1 GCA_027009605.1 Saprospiraceae bacterium | reverse complement strand
TGGACGTCTCTTTGCCGGTAAAGGCCGATTTGTGGGCCATTCGTTTTAAGCCGTTAGCCGCAGAATATATTTTGGGAAAATCGCTAGTGGCATTGCTGAATTCGACAACGACCATCTCAAACAATGAGGGCATTGGGGCTTTATTATGCACTGAATACCAAGACTTTGACACATTTGTTGCTTCCAATTCGGCCGCATTGGAAACCCATCTGACCGACGGCCGACCGATTGACCCAAGGAAAAAGATAGTTTTTGATTTGTTGTTTGAAAGTCAAGGGGATATTTCCATTAAAACATTATCGGAACGGGCGACTTGGTCTAATCGACAGATTAGCCGGTATTTTAAAAAGAATTTGGGTATTACGGCAAAGGAGTATGCCAATATCCTGAGAGTCCATGCGGCATACAAGGATTTGGCGAAAGGCATTCAGCATCCGCAAACGGCGTATTATGATCAATCTCATTTTATCAAGGAAGTCAAAAAATATACGGGTGAGCAGCCCAAAACATTGGCCGAGAATAAAAATGACCGATTTTTACAATTGTCAACAAAGGACAGAGACTAATTTTGTGCCTAGAATTTGAGAACACCGGTTGGTGTCATTGTCCATGCTTGATGCTGTCTGAGAATGATTGCCTATCCAAAAAAGATTATCATGAAATTAAATAATGTCAGATTATTAGTGAGCGATTTTGAAAAAAGCTTTTTGTTTTATCATGAATTGCTTGGATTAAAGTGTACTTGGGGAGATCAAAATTCGGCTTTTGCCAGTTTTGATATTGGGTTGCCGTCCGGATTGGCCATTTTTAAAGAGGAACTGATGGATGCCGCCATAGGGAAAAACAATACCGGAGACACGAGTCCCCAAGATAAGTTTGCGATTGTCATTGAAGTCGATAGCGTGGACAAAACGTATCAGAAATTGAAAAAGAAATCTGTTGATTTTATCACGAGCCCCAAAGATATGACTGCTTGGGGGATTAGGGTGGCTCATTTTAGAGATCCGGAAGGTAATTTGTTGGAGATTTTCTCTAATCTTGCCGACGACTAGGAGTTCAAATTTTTGTCCACCACTTTCCAAAGCGGGTCATCAGTAGGCAAGTCCGCCACAAAAATCGGATAGGAAGGCAGCTGAATTTTCCAAGCATGTAGATGGATGGAGCGATTTCGATTGTTTCTTTTGGCTCCGTACTTGTTGTCCCCTTTGATAGGAAAGCCTTCGGCACCAAATTGTGCCCGGATTTGATGAAAGCGCCCGGTTTTTAGATCGACTTTGACAAGGTAATAGTTATCTAAAGTTTGTAAAATTTCGTATTCAAGGACGGCTGTTTTTCCGGCAGGAGAGACATAAGACTTATTGGTTTTGCCATTTTTTTCCAGAAGGTGTTCCAAGCGGCCTTTGGGAGCTAAGTGTCCATTTTTTTCGACGAGAGCGAGGTATTCCTTTTGGATGTTTTTCTTTCGAAAAAAGGCGGAAAGCTCGTTGGCACCCCGTTGGGTTTTGGCATAAAGAATCAAGCCGCTAGCCGGTCGGTCGATGCGGTGGACGACAAAAGCCGGTTTTTGGGTGTATTCAGCCACTAGATTTAGTAGATTCATATTTCCTTTGGCATCCGGTTGGGATAAAACGCCTGCGGGTTTATTGATGACAATCATTTGGTCATCTTCAAAGACGATTTGGTCTTTAGTCAATTTCTTCATAGTCGGTATATTCCCCGCTTTTAGGAGTGGGTTTGTCTCCCTTTTTCTTGATGATACGGGGTTTTGAGTCTTGGATGTAGCCTTCTTTGGCAGGAAGAAAAACCATTCTGTAAATGACTACACCAAGAATCCCATAGATGATTAGCTTAATCATAACAGTCAGTTTTGGCAGGTCAAAGGTAAGCATTCAACGAGACAAACGTTAAAGAATTACGTACAAATGCAAAATAGCTTTTAAATATAGTTATTATTTCTTACTTTTGCGTGGTTTTTCCTGTTTTGTGCAAACGACGCTAGGCGCTAGAGCTCAAGAACAGATGAAACTATGTAACTATTTGGGTACTCCAATTTTTAGGTTGAAAATAGGCTTTTTTGTGTATGTTGACGTAGGGACGCACGGATGTGCGTCCCTACGTGAGAAAAAGTTAGCCTAAACAGGCGCAAAAAGGGCATTTTTTGACCAAAATAGAGGGGGCTAAACAGTTACACGAAATTATATATAATGTATTGGTGGTCTTTGAGCCATCGAAAAAAAGAACCAAATGAGTACATTTAGACGTACATCCCGGATAACCGGGTGGATTGTATTTGCTATTTCCTTTATAGTTTACTTCTTTTCGGTTGAAAGAACGGGAAGTTTGTGGGATTGTGGGGAGTTTTTGACCGGAGCAGATAAATTAGAAGTGGTACACCCGCCGGGCGCTCCGTTATTTATGATTGTGGGGCGAATGTTTGCCTTGTTGGGTCACTTGTTAGGTGGTGATACCAATCCATCTATGGTAGCCTTTATGGTCAATTTGAGCTCGGGCATGTTTACCGCTTTTGCGGCGATGTTTGTGGCCTTAACAACGATGGAGTTTGGACGCTTGGCTTTAGTCGGTCGTCAAAATACTTTAGATGCCGGTCAAAATTTGGCGGTAGCCGGAGCGGGTATCGTAGCCGGATTGGTGACCGCCTTTGCGCCTTCTATTTGGTTTTCGGCAGTAGAAGGCGAAGTTTATGCGATGTCCACTTTTTTCACAACGATGACGTTTTGGGCGGCAGTCAAATGGTATGCGCTGTCGGATGATCCGGAGAACGACAGGTGGCTCATTTTTTCATTGGTGGCTTCAGGCATGTCTTTGGGAGTCCACTTGTTGAGTTTGTTGGTTTTTCCGGCGGTTGCCTTGTTGTATTTCTTCAAAAAGTATCCGAAAGGCGGTATTTTAGGTGCCGGTATATCTATGGTTATCGGGGTGGTATTGATTATGGCAATTCAGGTGTTTATTGTTACCGGTATCCCGAATTTATGGGCCTTTTTTGAGATTCCCTTAGTGAATGACTTTGGCCTTCCAAGGCACTCCGGGCTGGTGCTGGCCATTTTGGTTATTGCAGGTACGTTAAGTGCAGGGCTATGGTATTCGCGCAAGCGGGGGCACCCAAATGCGCATAACTTATTGTTTGCCTTTGCATTGATTGCGATTTCTTATTCGGTTTATGGGGTGATTGTGGTACGGGCGAATGCGGAGCCACCCATTAATATGAACAATCCGAACGATGCGATGACCTTGCTGCCTTATTTGAATCGGGAGCAATATGGTGAGCGCTCTCTATTGAAAGGGCCTTTGTATGACAAAAAACCTATTGCTTCGACAGAAGAAGATCGATATGGCTGGAATGGCAAGGAATATGTCGTGATGAACAAGAAGATGGGGTACAAGTATCGCAATTCTGATAAGGTATTCTTCCCTAGAATGTATGACGCTAATGAGCCGCGACCCACCTTATACAAAAAATGGACAGGCAATAACGGCAAGCCGACCATGGCGGATAATATTGGTTTCTTTTGGCGCTATCAAATGGCTTGGATGTATGGACGCTATTTTATGTGGAACTTTGTCGGGAAGCAAAACGGGGCACAAGGATTTTATGACTGGGATAAAAGTGACGGGAACTGGATTTCCGGTATCGATTTGATTGATAATGCGCACTTGGGGTACAAGCAAAGTGAGATTACGGAGAAAATGAAGAATGATAAGGCCAGAAATACCTATTACTTTTTGCCTTTTATTTTTGGGCTATTGGGTTTGTTCTTTCATTTTGCCCGACGCCCCAAGGACTTTTCTGCTCTGCTTATTTTGTTTTTGATTACCGGCGTGGGATTAGTCATTTATGCTAATGAGCCGCCGAATGAGCCCCGTGAACGGGATTATGTGTTTATTGGTTCCTTCTTTGCTTATGCGATGTGGGTCGGTATGGGTGTGTTGGCTATTTTTGATACGCTTGCGCGAAAAACATCCATGAAAGGGATTGCTCCGGCGGCCTTATCGACTGTTTTGGTGTTGTCTGCACCGGTGTTGATGGGGACGCAAAATTTTGATGATTTGGGTCGAAAGGATATTAAGGCGGCTCGGGATTATGCACATAATTTCTTAGAGTCTTGCGCCAAAAATGCCATCGTTTTTACTTATGGGGATAATGACACTTATCCGCTTTGGTATGCTCAAGAGATTGAACATATACGGACAGATGTGCGTGTGATTAACTTGAGCTTGATAGCGGTAGATTGGTATATTGACTTGGTTCGCCGCAAGGTGAATGAATCGCCGAGGATTAAAATGAGTATTCCGCAAGAAGCATACCGAGACTATAAGAGAAATCTCATGTACATTGCGCCGACAGTCCGGAACGGGGATGGGCCGGTCATGCCGGCTTTGGCGGCGCTGAAATTTGCCGGTGAATCGCATCCATTGCCCAAGCAAACCGGTGAACCCGTACCGTCTTATATTCCGACTCGCAGAGTGTTTATACCCATAAATAAACAAAAAGTATTAGATTTGGGCTTAGTGGATATTAAGGATACTGCCCGGATTGCACCTAGAATGGATATAAAATTAACCGGTGGTTATATCATTAAGGATCAGCTAGCGGTGTTGGATATTATTGCTTCAAATCTTTGGGAGCGTCCGATTTATTTTGCGGTAACGTGTAGAGATGAAAAGGTCGCTTGGTACAAGGACTACTTACAATTGGAGGGGCTTACGCAAAGAATTGTACCCATCAGGACTCCATCTCAAGGTGGTCCCGGTGGAGTCGGTGGGGTGACCTACTGGGGGCGTGTCGCGCCGGAAATTGTCCTAGAAAATGTCAAAAAGTTTTGGTGGGGTAATTTTGACAAGAAGGATTTGTTTGTCGATCACAGTTATGGAGCTGCTATTCAATCTCAGAGAGAAATCATTATTCGGGCTGCGCAGGATTTCATTGCTCAAGGTAAAAAAGATAAGGCTGTCGAATTGCTTGACATATACATGAAGGCTTTTCCTGATATGAATTTTCCTTACGATTATCATACGATGCGGATTTTGAGTTTGTATTTGCAGGCGGGGGCATACGCCAAGACTAAGCCTTATTTCAAGACTTTAGAGAAGAATGTATTGGATGAGATGCGGTTTTATACATCCATTAGTCCAAACGTCGTTCGGTCAAGCTATAATAACGATCGTGCGATGGCTGAAGCGATTATGAGCAATATGATTTCTATGGTTCGACAAGCAGGGGATACGGCTTATTCTGATGAATTGAAAAAAGAGTTTGCTCCTTACTTGCCACAACGCTCGGGGCCGCAAGGTAATCCTTTGAAATAGGGCGATAGGCCGTTGAATTCGCTAGGTCTAGTACCGGCGGTTTCGATTGCCGTCATATTGGCCTGTGAGTATCAAAATTCATCGTAACTGTTAGGTGCTTCTATTTTAAGGCAAAAAATAGTGGTTGCCTAAACAGTTACAAATCATCAAGTAATATGAAAATATCAATAGGTTCTGACCATGCCGGCTTTAAACATAAAGCAGCTATAATCGCCATGCTGAAGGCCGCAGGTATTGAAGTGGTGAATCGGGGGGCTTTCTCGGAAGCATCGGTGGATTATCCGGATTTTGCTCATCCGGTGGCTAATGATGTAGAAAGCCATGCGGCAGATTTCGGCATTGTGATTTGCGGAAGTGGCAATGGCGTCGCCATTACCGCCAATAAGCATCAGCAAATACGAGCTGCTTTGTGTTGGAATATCGAAATCGCAGAATTGGCACGTGCACATAATGATGCCAATGTAATCGCCATTCCCGCTCGTTTTGTGTCAGAAAATCTAGCCAAAGAAATGGTGCGTGCCTTTTTAAATACGCCATTTGAAGGGGGACGCCATGAACGTCGAGTCCGGAAAATTCCGGTTTAGGTGTTATTTGGGCGAACACAAGGTTTGCTGTTACTTGGGTGAACACAAGGTTCGCTGTTACTTGGGTGAACACAAGGTTCGCTGTTACTTGGGTGAACACA
>JALVCY010000014.1 GCA_027009605.1 Saprospiraceae bacterium | reverse complement strand
TGGAAGGGACTCAACAAACCAAGCGCCAAGCCACCATCCGCCTAATCCAAAAAGGAGCGACCAATGAGTTTATTATTGAAGTATTGGACGTTACCGATGAGTTTGTGCAGGCTATCCGGGTGGAGTTGGAGAATTAGGTCTCGCCTAGCTGAACCACTATGGGATTTGAAAAGTTCTTTTTTTAGTTTAGGCATCCGACTTGCATACCTTCGTAAAAAAAAGTGGTGGTAGTCCAAGATTCAAAAATTAGTGCCCCACAGTCTCAAAGTCCACTCGAACCCGCTTTAACGCCGGATACTCCACCTTCAAGTTGATTTCAGAAGCATTATAAGGGATAAGTAATTCAAAAGGAGCTTGATTCGCTGTAGCCAATTCTTTGCCGGAATGAACATCAAAAGCAGTAATTGCCGAAATAGGAATATCGGCAGAGAAAGTGACCGTCACTTTCTGCTCGGCATCCACTAGCCCATTCACTCCGTACTTTATTCTTTCGCCATAATCCAGATAGACATCGCCCTTGATAATCCGCCGGCCTTGGTTCAAAGGCAGATTTTGGATGGTTTTACTTTGAGTTTGTGGAGTTTGGACTAGGCACATTGTTTGGCCTTTGACTTTATAAGCTTGGGTTGGGTTGGGAGCAATTACAAAGGAATTGCTATAGCGTCCCTTTTCCAAATGCTTGGTTTGGCCGGGCTCTCCCCAAAAACCGCTATTCAATTGTTTATAGTCCTTCCAATCCGGGAAAAGAGCCTTCCAACCTTTGGCAGGCTGTTGGTTTACTAAAAGCTCCTGATTATCATCACTTTTTACGGAAGTCAAAAAAGACTCGTCTTCTACAACTTTAACGACCTTATCCAAAGGCATATCATAAGCTATTTTCAATACTTTTTTGGTGGGATTATGGACATTTTTAAAGACTAAAATGTCGATATTTTGCGCAAGCTGTACGGACTCTGTATGGGTCTGCAATTCAGTTATTTTTTTCAGGGGCTGCAGCCCTTTCCAAAAAGAATCCCCCTTGAAAAACTCAGCACGACTCGGAATATTTTTGAATTTGCAGTCAAACCTAGCATAATCATTTAAGCTCTTTTGCCCATCTTTCCAGCGTTCTAAAATAGAAACCAAATCTCCCTTTTGGCACAAGCAAACGTAGGCGACTCCTTTGGCCTGCTTACGATCCTTTGCAGGAGACTCAAATACCTCATTCATAAATAAAAAATGCTCCGCATCCAAAGGCATGACTTCCTGATAAATCCAGCTATGTATCATCGCTCCATACTCAATATCATCACCTTCCAAACGCAAAGCGGTAGGATGACCTTCTTCAACCCCCGTAATAAAATCCGAATAATTGGAGACCACCGGTACTTGTACATACGCCACCGCCCCGGCAAAAAGTAACAGAAAAACGAGCTTCATTTAAATTGTTTGAAATTTGTTTTGAGAAAAAAAGGGATATTAATTCGGAACGTGTATCAGGTGTTAGAGCACAAATATACATCCTTGCGGATAAAAAATCAATAACTTTCCTAAGTATCGGACTCTTGGTTTAACGCAACTCCGAATAATCGAAAACCCAGCTCCGGATTTATTATAGATAAAAGATTGATAATCAATTGTTTATACATATTTCAACCCGTCTCTCCGCAAACCACAATTTCAAATCAAAATCAACCGAAATCAGAAAGCTTTTTAGAAAATATCAGAAACGAAACTAATTAGCTTCTTTACCTGTGTCAAAACTTGAATATTATGGCAGATAATTAGCAGAAAAAGTATAAATTGCACCCAAATAACCGGATTTCCATGCGGAGTCGTTACATAACAGAAATAACATGCACAAAAAAATAAATCTTGAGCAAAGCAAGAATGATGACAGCTTGCGCCTAAAAATAGCCAAATTGCAGCGCCGACTGGACAAAATCCATCTAGGCGGCGGCAAAAAACAACTGGAAAAACAACGAAATGCCGGAAAAATGACCGCCAGAGAGCGAGTCGCTTATTTGCTGGATGATGATCAACCCACCATCGAAATAGGCGCCTTTGCCGGCTATGAAATGTACGAAGAATATGGTGGTTGTCCGGCAGGCGGTGTCATCGTCATGATGGGTTATATCCAAGGGCGGCAGTGTATTGTGGTCGCCAATGATGCCAGTGTCAAAGCCGGAGCATGGTTTCCCATTGCCGGCAAAAAAAACTTACGAGCCCAAGAAATTGCGATGGAAAACCGGCTGCCTATCATCTATTTGGTGGACAGTGCCGGCGTATTTTTACCGATGCAAGATGAAATCTTTCCGGACAAAGAACATTTTGGACGTATCTTCCGAAACAATGCCGTCATGTCCAGCAAGGGCATTCCCCAAATTGCTGCTGTCATGGGGAGTTGTGTCGCCGGCGGTGCGTATCTTCCCATCATGTCGGACGAGGCCATCATTGTCGAAGGTTCGGGCACCATCTTTCTCGCCGGCCCCTACTTAGTCAAAGCTGCTATCGGTGAAGACATAGACAAACAAGTCTTGGGTGGTGCCGTGACCCATTCGGAAATTTCCGGCGTCACGGACTACAAGGTCAAAGACGATGCCGCCGCCTTGGACACCATCAAAGAAATCATGGATAAGATGGGGTCTTTCGACAAAGCAGGTTTTGACCGCAAGGAATCGCTTCCGCCAAAAAAAGACCCCAAGGATTTGTACAAAATATTCCCGGAGAATCACGCCAAACCATACGATACCTTGGAACTCATCAAGTGTTTGGTGGACGACTCCAAAATCACCCAATATAAGAAAGATTACGGCAAAACCATCATCTGCGGCTATGCCCGAATCGATGGCTGGGCCGTCGGAATCGTCGCCAATAACCGGCAAGTGGTCAAAAATGGGAAAGGAGAGATGCAATTTGGCGGAGTCATTTATTCCGATTCGGCCGATAAAGCGACCCGCTTTATTCTCAATTGCAACCAAAAGAAAATCCCACTAGTCTTTTTGCATGATGTCACCGGATTTATGGTCGGCAGTCGCTCCGAACACGGAGGCATCATCAAAGACGGCGCAAAAATGGTCAATGCTGTCGCCAATTCAACTGTACCCAAAGTATCCATCGTGATGGGCAACTCTTATGGTGCAGGCAATTATGCCATGTGCGGAAAGGCCTATGACCCGCGCATTATCGTAGGCTGGCCTACCGCCAAAATTGCCGTCATGGGCGGCGCACAAGCAGCCAAGGTACTCCAACAAATCCAGCTCTCTTCTATGAAGAAAAAAGGAACTGAGCCCACCGAAAAAGAAGCCAACGACTTGTACGAAAAAATAAAATCTCGATACGACCACCAAACATCCCCGTATTATGCGGCTTCCAGACTTTGGATTGATGCCATCATCGACCCCGTAGATACCCGAAAAGTCATTTCTATGACCATCGAAGCAGCCAATAATGCGCCAATTGAGCGGTTTAATCCGGGAGTGATTCAGACTTAATACATTTTAGACAATGTAAAAACAATAAAAATGAAAAAAATACTCGCTTTACTCCTCTTTGGAGGACTCTTGTTCTCCTCTTGCGACCCTTTCCACGCCAAAATTGAAAAAGATTCGGAAACCGATACCGCACTGTATTATTCGTCCGAAAAAATATCTACTCCGGCTTCCATCCCGGATACCTTGACCATCGCTACTTGGAACATTAAATTCGGGGGCGGACGAATAGATTTTTTCTTTGACTGCTATGGCGACCGGGTCTTGATGACCAAAGACGAGGTATTATCCAATCTCCAAGGCATCGCCCAAGAAATCAAACACATCAATCCGGACATCATCTTTCTCCAAGAAGTGGATATCTCTTCCAAACGCTCTGCTTATGTGGACGAATTACAGTGGATTCTGGATCACACCGACCTAAATTACGGCTATTACGGCTCCCAATGGAAGGCCGATTATGTCCCTAGTGACGGTATCGGCAAAATGGATTCGGGCAGTGCAATACTCTCCAAATATCCACTCTCCAATGCCCGAAGAATTCCTTTGCCTTTGATAGAAGAACAATCCGGTATTGTCCAATATTTTTACTTGCGTAGAAATATGTTGCGAGCCACTGCCACCATCGGCGCCCAATCGCTCGAAGTCATCACCACCCATACTTCCGCCTACTCCACCGATGGCACCCGGCTAAAACAACTTAAAGAAATCAAAAAGGAAATAGACGGCGTGGCTGCCAAAGGGAAAAAATTCGTTTTAGGAGGGGATTTTAATACCTTGCCCCCCAATACCGTGGTCTTTGAAAAATTTGATGACGGGGCTTGCGATGATGACCCGGACTTTGCCACTCATTCGGCAAAAGATGAATTGGACTACATGAATCTCTTTTTGGATACCTACGAACCGGCCATCTCCCAAGCCGACTATGATGCGGACAATAGCCCTTACTTCTCTTTTACTTCCGATAAAAATGGATTTTGGAATCGCAAGTTGGACTATCTCTTCACCAATGGCGATTTTTTGGATCACTCCGGATTGGTTCACCAAAATTCAGAGCGGGGTGGCGCAGAGACCATGCCCCTGTCCGACCACGCCCCCGTCTCCGTCCGCCTTATCCTAAAATAATCACTCAATAAGACACTAAAATGAAAAAAATAATCTTCGCTGCCGTTCTCTTGATTTTTGCTTTTTCTGCAGAAGCACAACTCAAATGGTCTGATCATTCCGTCCACACCTTAGCCAAAGGTCGCAAAGAAATCGGGCTCTTCGCCCCTTTGAAGTACGGGCTTAAAGACTCTTTAGAACTATCGGTACATCCCGTTTTCTTCTTTGTTATCCCCCATATCACCGTCAAAAAATATTGGAAATCCGTAGGTTCTTGGGAATTGGGCTCCACTCATGGCTTTGCCTACCCCAACCTACTCTACAAACTTATCTCCAGAAGGGGCACCGGCGGCATCTTACCCGAAAATGCAAAAATCCCGCAATTATTCAAATTTAACAACTCTGTCTCCCTAGGCAAATCGCTCAATCAACACTTGGACTTGACTTTCACCGCAGGATTGGATTTGACCATAGCCTTGGGTGAAGGCTCGTTTCCTGAAATTGAATTTCCGATAGTCTATCCCCGCACGTATTCGCATAACCAATTGATTACGCCTTACTTGGGTGCTCATCTCTCCGGAGAATTAACCGGTAAGTTACAATACGCCTATGACGGGACAGCCTTCTTTTTTGTGCGGGAAAATAAAGGTCTGAACTTGGAAAATAACCTGAGATTGCAATGGAATGCTTCCAATAAATTGGCATTTCGGGTAGGGCTGGTTCATTCTTATGGGACGTATCCTTTCGGAAAAATGGGGCGACTATATCCTTATTTTGATGTTTTGTTTGGGTTTTAGTAGCTATTGCTAAAAAAATAGGCAAAATATAGCGGGAAAAGAGCCTTTTTTAGCCAAAATGATTCATGCCGAACAGTTGCCTTAATCAAGGCAGTCAAATGGAGGCGGGGCTGGCTATGTCGGCTTAAGTGTGATACCTTTTTTGGGGGGCACAATATGGCGTAATTAAAACCATCGATACATTCTACAAAGTTTTCACAGAGCGAAGCCAAATCTCTTCGACCGCTACGGAGTCTCTAGTCATGATGTCTTGAAATTCCAGCATCTTTTGCCAACCTTTCTCGGGATTGCGATAGGCATGGACATGGATGACACAATTGAGCCGAACCTTCGAGCCCAAACAACCACAAGAATAAATATCTGACGTAATACCCACTTCATTTAATTCCCAAACACGGCGTTGAGCGTTTTTCAGACTTCGATAAGCCCCCAATTGGATGATAAAATCATCTCCGGGACTGCCCGGAATTCCTTTACAACTGGCTTGCGGCCGGTGGGTCTGAAATTTTTGTAGGCGTTTATTATCAGTTAAAATTAGGACTTTGGGGGCTTCATCCGTCTGTTTTTGGACAAATACCGTCACATCCATATTCAAATAAGGCTTCACTTTTTCCCGAAAGGGAATCACAAACTCAGGCTGTACCCAAGAA
>JALVCY010000013.1 GCA_027009605.1 Saprospiraceae bacterium | reverse complement strand
CGATGGGGCAGTTTCTTGATGCAAACCATCCCGGGGCGTTGATTGAGCTAAAAAATTAAGAACTGCTTTCAAGCTCCGTAGAGACGCACGGCCGTGCGTCCCTACGTCAACAGTAGGGTGCGTCCCTACGTCAACATCCACAAAAATGCCTATTTTCTATCTAAAAATTGGGTCATCCAAACAGTTACTTATTTTTTTCCCTTATATTTGTGGTCATATACTCCGATTATGAAAAAACCACTAAAAAAAGTCATTCCTGCTTTTCTGCTTGGCCTACTCATTTTGGGCAGCTACACCTATGTGTGCCAACAAGAATACTTCGCCAATAGTATGTCCGCCCCCCAACTTCAAGAACAATTAAAAGAAAGTACGGCTCAATTCATTGACTTAAAACTCGTTCAACAGCTCATTGACTTTGTACTCCAAAACTTATCTCACCCATAATGCCTAAAAAAGTTAGAGTGGACAAATGGCTCTGGAGTATCCGGGTCTTTAAAACACGCACCTTGGCCACCGCCGCCTGCAAAAAAGGGCAGGTCTCAATGGGCGAAAACATCCTAAAACCTTCTTTCTTACTCGTCGAAGGAGATATCGTCACGGCACGCAAAGATGGCTTCAACCGGGTCTATAAGGTCATTCATCCAATCGAAAAAAGAGTGGGCGCCAAAGTTGCCGTCGATTGCTACGAAGAACTCACTTCTCAAGAAGAACTCCAAAAATACGAAGCTTGGTATCTAGCCGGTAAAGGTAATGAATACCGCGAAAAAGGAACCGGACGCCCCACTAAAAAAGAGCGTAGAGAATTGGAGCAGTTTAAAAAGAATTAAGTTGTGGGAGTTGAGTCGCTTCGCTAGTTGAGAAAGTTGATTCGCTTCGCTAGTTGATTCGCTCGCAAGCTTCGCTAGTTGAAAGAGTTGAAAAGTTTGAAGATTGCCAAGAAAGAAATGTTTGAATAATATCTGTGGGAGTAGTGAGTGGTGAGTAGTGAGCGGTGAGTAGTGAGAGTTGAGAAAGTTGAGACGTTCGCCTTCGGCTCTCTAAGTTGAGACTTGTCCTTCGGACTTCGTAGTTGAGACGCTTCGCTGGTTGAGACGAGTAGTGAGCGGTGAGTAGTGAGCGGTGAGTAGTGAGAGTTGAGAAAGTTGAGACGTTCGCCTTCGGCTCTCTAAGTTGAGACTTGTCCTTCGGACTTCGTAGTTGAGACGCTTCGCTGGTTGAGACGAGTGGTGAGCGGTGAGTGGTGAGCGGTGAGTAGTGAGCGGTGAGTAGTGAGTAAGTCGGAATCTGCGGGAAAAATCTGCGTACATCTGCGGGAAAAGAAAGTAGTGAGTAGTGAGTGGTGAGTAGTGAGAAAGTTGAAGAAGTTGATTCACGTCCCGATTACTATCGTGGATTCGGACTTCGTTAGTTGATTCGCTTCGCTAGTTGAAGAAGTTGAAGATTGCCAAGAAAGAAATGTTTGAATAATATCTGCGGGAGTAGTGAGTGGTGAGTAGTGAGCGGTGAGTAGTGAGTAAGTCGGAATCTGCGGGAAAAATCTGCGCACATCTGCGGGAAAAGAAAGTAGTGAGTAGTGAGCGGTGAGTAGTGAGAGTTCCCAAGAAGGAAAAAAATCTGCACATATCTGCGGGAATCAAATCTGCGCAAATCTGCGGGAAAGAAAATCTGCGTACATCTGCGGAAAAAAAGTAGTGAGTAGTGAGAGATGAGTAGTGAGAGTTCCCAAGAAGGAAAAAAATCTGCGCAAAATCCGAAGAACAAGCCCTCAACCAAAGGCAACCACATCAACCCATAAAGCCAAACATCTAAATAATCCCAATGTGTTTTATACACCCAAACCGGTAGCTCATACATTCATTCTTGTTTATGAGTTCTTACGGTACTATCCTTGCCGTAGTATTCCGAAAGGAATCTTCCATAACTCATAAAACAATTTCAGATGAAAAAAATTCTTTTACTTTTTGGGTTGAGCATCTTCTCCTTTGTTGGTTTATTTGCCCAAACCTACAACATTGATGCTTCCTTCAAATCCATCAAAAATGGAAAAACCTACTTTTTTGATTTTACTGCTAAAAAGTACCTTCGGTTTAGTTCTACCAACCAATTGGAAGGTACGTTTTCCTTGACAAGTGCAGTCTCTAACTGGAACTCCACAGTCGGAAGCGCCAAGCCAAAAGCGGTCACACAATCACCGGACGGTAACTATGTCTTTTTCTTTGACACTAAAAACAACCAATATTGGAAAATGCAGTGGTCAAATTGGGAAATCGTATCCGGCTACCCCAAAGCGCTCACTTTTTTCTCCGCAAACTGGAGCTCGGACTGGGATGCCGACGGACCTTACGAAGTACAAGGTGCACTTTTCAATGCATCCAACAATCGCCTGTATTTTTTCGATTTCTCAAAAGGTAAAATTATTCAAGATGAATGGGGTGGTGATTGGAGTCCAACCTACGACCTAATGGCGTTTGGCTCTGACTACAACAAATGTGAACGCACAGCCAAGTATGCCACTTCTGCTTTTACTGATGGCGGCTTCAATTTCAGACTTGTTAATCCGGAAATACTAAGCTATGTAGCCTATTCCGGTGGGCATTGGGTGGGCCCCAAGCCCTTGACTGATTTTGATGGCTGGTTACCCGAATGGGGCGGTCGTTCCCCCTTTGTCAATCCTTCAACATGTACCACCTACTCTCTTCAAGGCTATGGCGGGCACAAGATGTATCCCCTTATTGCCTTCAATATGCCTTCTGGTACGTTAGGGCAAGATTACGTTGTAAAATCAGTAGATATCTATCTTACCCCCACAAATAATCAAAATGTAAGTGCCCAATTGCTTGCGCCCAATGCCTCCGCCCCTATCGCACTGTTCAATCAAGGGGATGCCTCCGGTACACCTTTAGGTTCATCCTGTAACTCACTTCTTTCGTTCTCCGATTTGGCAACACACAGCCTCGTTGACGGCTCCGCCCCCTATACAGACCAAGCCTACATTCCCGCAGAATCTTTCACCAACTTGTCCGCCGATGCCAAAGTTGATGGTATTTGGTATTTAGACGTGACTTCCCAAGAAGAGACCATATCGACTAAAATGAAAAGATTTAGTATTTTCTTTGAGCCTAAAAAAGAGTTACAATGCGGGAGCACAACCACTTACCAAGTTGATCCCGGAAACGGAGCTTGGGACATGAGTAGTTTTTGTGCATCTTCCAATGCTGCAGGCAAAGAAGTTTTTTATCGTTTTACTCCGGAGCATGACGGAGAACATTTTATCTCTCTTAGTCAGGGGTCAGGATATGGAGACTACTTTATCAAACCCGCTGTTGATGGTTTTAATGCTACCGGCTGGAGTTGTATGACGCCGTCTGCTGCCGGAGAACTAAGTATGGGAGAACTAACCGCCGGAACAACTTACTTTATCTTAATCAAAGCAGAGGAAACCACCGGTACTGGAGAGACATTTACGATTCGTTGTCCAACCTGTCCTGCACCAACCAACCTAGTCAATGATGACGGTAGTTTTACTTCCTTAGGTTTTACTTGGGACGGGCCTGCTTCCGCAAATTATGTCTGGCAAATGAAAGCCGGATCAGTCATCGTTTCCACAGGGGAGACCGACGATCCCGGCCAATTCTCAGTTGATGACCTGCTACCCGGTACGGAATATACTTTTACCGTAAAAACAAAATGTGCTGACGACTTTTTCTCTGACGCAGTAAGCATTACCGTAACCACACCTGAGTGTCAAGTTCCGAGCAATTTGTCCGCAACCGATATTACCCCAACCAGCTTTAAAGTCCAAAACACGACCTCCTCTATATTCCGCAAATGGCAAGTAGTCCCGGCCGGCAATGGCATGGATAATGGCATAGTGGCTCAAGGAGAAATCAATAGCTCGGCGATTCCTGTATCCGGTTTATCTCCCGGTACAGCCTATGACTTCTATATCCAATCCAAGTGTGGTGATTACTACTCTGACCCGGCTAGCCTACTCAATATCAGCACGTTAGTAGGTATTGAAGACCTTAAAAGCGTCAAAGGAATTGTGTTTTATCCAAATCCGGTAAAAAATGAACTTAGCCTAGACATTGATGGTGTACAGGCCACCACTTTGCGAGTTTCCATTGTTTCTATTTTAGGAGATGTGGTGATGGACAAAAACATCCGGCTTGTCCCGGGCGCCAATCACCAAGTATTGAACGTATCAGCACTGGCTACCGGCTCCTACATCGTTCGACTTGTTGACCAAAATCATACTGCCGGTTTCCGCTTTGTAAAAGAATAACCGTACTAGAATTTTTCATCAATTTTAGAGCCATTTCGTCTTTCGGAGTGGCTCTTTTTTTATTCTTGGAAATGAATCGTCAGCCCAAGAAAACATCAACTTTCTCAACCGGCAAAGCAATTCATCTAATGAAGTCCGTATCCACGATAGCCATCGGGAAAGCGAAGCTTGCGAGCGAATCAACTTCTTCAACTAGCGCAACGAATCAACTCTCTCAACCTCCTCAACCACAAAAATAAACATCCGGCAATAAAACCAAAAGCAAACCACTGCCGAAGCCAAAGACCAAAAGCGCCACCGGCGCGCCCCAAAGACCAAAGACCCAATAACGAATAACAAAGTGGATAAAGCCTCCCCCTCAAAGCCAACCAATAAAAAAAATTCCCTATCTTAGCGTCTATTCAAAAAAACATTGACCGATGATACACGCAAAATGGCTCTTGCTAACTTTTTTCCTTTTCCCTTTTTTGGCGCAAGCCCAACTCCAACCTTGCGCGACCCCTCCCGTCAAATCCAAGTGGTTGACCCTTTACCAGCGCCATCCGGAGCATTATGCCCAACCGGAAGAAGATACCATTCTTTATATCCCTTTAACCATTCATTTGTTGGGGAATGACGACGGCACCAGTCACTACCCGATAGATCGTTTATTGACCAGTTTATGCCAATTAAATGCCGATTTTGCGCAAGCGAATATCCAATTCTTCCTAGAAAGTCCTATAGATTATATCGACAATACGGCTTACAATCACCATTCAACAGTCGTGGAGGGAGCGCAGATGATGTTTGAAAATGATGTAGAAAACACGCTCAACTGTTATTTTGTGGATGATGCCGCTGACGCCTGCGGCTATAATCTTCCTTATGCAAGTATCGCTCTGAATGAAAGTTGTACCGGACAATCCCATACTTGGGCGCATGAAGTCGGTCATGACTTTACCCTGCCCCACCCTTTTTTGGGCTGGGAAGGCACCGAATATATGGCCGGCGATACCGCTCCGGTAAAATTGACTTACGATTATACCTATTTTCAAGATACCTTGATTTTGGACACTTTGATTATTGACACGGCTTTCACCGAATTGGTAGATGGCAGCAACTGTGAAATTGCAGCCGATGGATTTTGTGACACCCCACCCGACTATTTGAGTGATCGATGGCCTTGTACCGCCGACAACACCAATGGTTTTACGGAAGTGGATCCTACCGGGGCGACCTTCCAGACCAGCGGAGAGCTGTTCATGTCCTATTCTTATGACGATTGTCAGAGTAAGTTTTCGCCGCAGCAAATTGCCGCTATGAGAAGCTATATCCTAGACGAAAAACCCAATTATCTATACAATCAAACGCCTTATCCCCAACTTTCCGACCAACAAACACCTCTTCTGTCTCCGGCTTATGAGGCCATTACAGATAAAACACATACGCAATTGGTCTGGGCTAGTGCAGGGACGCCGGCTACTTATCATTTGGTGGTTTCTAAGTCTTTCACCATGGCCTATCCATTTGTGGATACCTTAATAACCGACACCACTTTTTTGCTCACTGATTTAGAAAAACACAATTATTATTGGCAGGTACAGCCTTTCAACAAATATTCCTTCTGCTCTCCACTCAGTAAAAGAGGGAAATTTACGGCAGACGAGATGGTCGCCATCTTTGAGCAGGCCGGTGAGCGGTGGCAAGTTGGGCCGACTTTCGTCCAACAAGGCACATCACTTCACCTAACCGGGCAGCACCCATTGTCTAGTGATGCCGACTTATCGTTGGTCAGCGTTTCCGGCCAGGTAGTCCAGACCCAACAGTTGCGTGCCGGTTCATTAGATTATGAGTTATTCCTTTCGGAAAAATGCCAACGCGGCCTTTACTATTTGGTGCTCCATATAAAGGGACATCCGGTCTTGCGACAAAAAGTCATGGTCTATTAATTGGATAAAAAATGTCGCAACCATTGGGTAATAAGCCCCAATTTTCTTACTTTTGAGCCTAGCAATGTTTCATTTGGCCGAAAGGTCTTTTTGCCTAAAGAAATTCTCAAGACATCCATGGGACGAACTAAATTAAAAAAGTCCAAAAAAATTGTCAATTCCTTAGTCCGATCGTATCTCAACTATCGGTTTAAACGCATTACGCAATTTATGGAGCACCCGGCACAGGTGCAACAGATGGTCAGAGACGACCTGATAGAGCAAGCCGCCCACACCACTTGGGGGCGCACCCACGGCTATGGCAGCATCCAATCGTATCAAGACTTTACCCAGCGTGTCCCTTTGCAAACTTACGAAGACTTATTCCCTTTTATCCAACGCATGATGCTTGGAGAAGCCAATGTGCTATGGCCGGGTGTGACCACGCACTTTGCCAAATCTTCGGGCACGACCAACGATAAAAGCAAGTTTATTCCGGTCTCCAAGGTCAATTTTGACGACTGCCATATCCAAGGGAGCTGGGATTCGGTGGTGCTCTTTTATCAATTATTGCAAAATGCGACGATTTTCTTGTACAAAAATCTCATTTTGCCGGGCAGTCTAACCTATTATGAAGAATATCCCAATGCCAAAATCGGAGACATATCGGCACTTATGATTGATAATATGCCCGCCTTGGGACGTGCCTTTTATGAACCCAGTATGGAAGTGGCTCTAACCCCCAGTTGGGAAGAAAAAATCGAGAAAACAGCACAATTATTAGCTCAAAGAGACGATGTCGGGATGTTTGGCGGAGTACCGACTTGGAATTTGATCTTATTTCGTCGCATATTAGAGATTTCCGGCAAGGATCATCTGTTGGAGCTTTGGCCTAATTTACAAGGCTATTTTCATGGAGGCGTCGGCTTTGCGCCCTATCGCAAGCAATTTGAAGCCCTAATCCCCAGCCAAAGTTTTAATTATTTGGAGATTTATAATGCCTCGGAAGGCTTCTTTGCCGTACAAAATGATTTTCAGCAACAGGACATGCTTTTGCTGCTCGACAATGGTATTTTCTATGAATTTATGCCTTTATCTGAGTATGGAAGTAGCAATCCTATTGTTTTGCCCATTGAAGATGTAGAATTAGGCCAAGACTATGCGATGATTATTTCTACCAATGCCGGTTTATGGCGTTATCACTTGGGCGATACGGTTCGGTTTACTTCGATTCGACCCTATAAGATTATTATTTCCGGAAGGACTAAGCAATATATCAACGTATTTGGAGAAGAATTAATGGTGCACAATGCCGAACAAGCCTTGAGCGCTACTTGCCAAGAATTTCATGCTTCTATCGCTGAATATACGGTCGGCCCCCGGTTTTTTACTTCCAAAGAAAAGGGAGGCCATCATTGGGTCATAGAATTTGAACAGCGCCCCAACGACATCGAAGCTTTCGCCGAAAAACTAGACCTAAATCTCCAAAAAATAAATACCGATTATGAAGCCAAAAGATTTAAAGGAATGGCGCTAGAGCGTTTGGCCTTGACGGAAGTCCCCAAAAATACTTTCTTCCAATGGATGAAATCCAGAGATAAAATCGGCAATCAAAATAAAGTGCCGCGCTTATCTAATTCACGCGAATTTGTGGATGCTATCTTGGACTTTGTGAAGCATTGAATTGCAGCACCAAAACCACTTTATGCAAAAATTAAAAAACCATACTAAAAGCCTGATAATCAATTCCTTCGAGATAGACACACTCGACACGATTACCGAAAAGGAATTAGAAGAAATGCTCGCAGCTAGAGTGGAAGATTTGCTGGCTCACCGCCTGGAATTCTTTTTTGCTGCCATGTACCGGATGGATGTCAAGGAAGAAACCATACACCACCTACTCGCCAATGACCCCAAACCGGCTCTAGCCATTGCCCGGCTCATCATCCAAAGACAAAAAGAGAAACAGGCTTCCCGGGATAAATACCGGTCTGAGACGGATGATCTTTGGGATTTTTGATGGCTGATGCCTGCAGCGTTCAAGTGCCTTCGGCGTTCAATTTGTGCTTCGCACGTTCAATTTGCCCTTCGGGCGTTCAATGCCTTCGGCGTTCAAGGAGTAAGATTTCTTTCCTGCCTTCCCGTTACACCGTTATACCGTTATACCGTTATACCGTTACACCGTTACACCGTTACACCGTTATACCGCTAATCATCTCCCAACAGCTTTAGCAACTTCTCTTGGGCCTTCAAGTTGGTGGGATTATGAATAGATTGGATAATATCTTCCTTTTCCATTTCCGTCAGGTGAAAACTCATACTGGCACGCCTATGGACTTCGGAAGGGACATATTCAAACCGGACTAAATCAATATAATCACTGCCAATGGCTTTGGACAATAAGCCAAAATTCAGGTCGCTATCATAGTCCTGCAACAGAGAAATATCAGCCAATATTCCGAAAGGCTTAAATAAAGACGAAATCCAACCCGAATCTGTAGTCTTCTTGGGTTTATCATTGAATTTTTCCCAGCCGGCTATTTGCACCAAAACGACACCGGAGGTATTGGCCTTTATCCAATCCGCAAAATTGCTTACAAAACGAATGGACGTGGACTTGCCTAGATTATCTCTAAAACCCGCATCCGCTATTTCTATAGAAGGATTGGACGGCAAATTGACCGAAGGCAATACAATCGGATAGGTCGCATTCATCCGTAAGGCAGAGACAAAATTAAGACTATCGGCCTGATTATTTTTAAATAAATGCCGAAAATCAATCGCATCCAGACTAATCCCCCCCTTGTGATATTGCTCAAAATTAGACGTCATCATGTAAGACGAAAAAAATGGAGAAATAATGAGCCGGCGCCCGTCATTCACCACAGTAGGAGATAAAATAATCCTTGGAATAATGGCTTTTTCTTCCGGTTCTCGATAAGCCGCCAATGGCTTTTCTAAAATGCTATCGGTGTTCTCATTAAATTGTAACTCGAACATATACCCCCGGTCTCTACGATGGACTTTACCGTTTCGGCGAGCCGTCACCATGGGAATAAAAATATCATTTGTGACTATAGAAAAATAGATGGAGTTTAATAAATCTTTGGCGGCATTGTCCCGATACTTTGGGGACTGTGGATTGAGTGGGGCGCCCATTCGTTTGCGCAACATTAACTCCCGATAATAAGCCGCTCCCAACATACCCCCCGACGCTCCCGTTATCAGGCCGGTATGTTCAAAAAATTGTTCCTTTGTTTTTTTGTCTAAGGTCTGTAAGACTTGCATTGTCCAAAGACCGGCTTTCAGGCCGCCGCCACTGGCAGAGACCAAAAGTAGCTTAGGTTTTTTGCCCTTGCGGGGAAATTTAGCTCGCCAATTATTCAATATTTTTAGGGCTTCTTGCCGGTCGGCATTCACGACAGAATCCCGGGTGATAATATCTAGTTCAAAACTATTGTAATCGCATGTATAGCCTTGATAATCAAGACCGTAGGCTTTGCAATTCAAATTAAAAAAATCATATTTGGTAATATTATTCAAAACCAACAAAATAAGAATCCATACAATCACCGTCCAGCGCTTAAACCAAAATCCAATCGCCCCAATCATAGAGACCAATACACTCCCTAAAATCAACAAACTGGCCGCCGTCGGTATCCGAAAATACTTATTCTCCATCTTCAGACCCAGCCCCATCAACAGCAATATCGTCAGCAATTGTACAACCAAAACATTGATGTGATTTTGTCGAAAGACCTTCATCAATATTTTAATATCGTAATGTCCGATTCCCCGGACCAAACGCCACTTGAATTTTTCATTAATAAAAGTATCTACCCGCCAGCTACGCTTTTTGATTCGATAAAAATCGGTCTTATTCAATCGCTGTGCCCCCATGATGGGCGGGGTCATATCAGGTGTTGTTCTTTTGGCTTTCAGAAAACTAAAAATATCTTTATTGGTCAACCGAAAATAAAAAATCAAAGCAAAGACAAAGACCGTAATTCCCGCCAACAAACTAAATACATAAAATAGCGCCTTGCCTACGGCAATTTGCCCATGATAAAAATGAAGTATTTGGTAGGCATAAACCACTATCATAAAAAGCGGCAGCACCCCATTATTAATACAAAACTTCAGGAAAGGCCGGCTCATGGTCGCCAAAAATGGAAACCGATACGCACTCAGCAAATAGATCGACAAATTCCAAGAAAATAAAAAAGCTCCGAAGGCTAAACCCACAATAAAATAATTCAACGCAGAAACTTGCCCCACATATTCCGGTGTCAAAAACAAATAACTCACCCCAAAAGAAGCCCCCACCCAGCCCATAATTGAGCCAATAATCAAGAACCATATCATCAAGAACAAAAAGTGATTCCTAAATTGTAGAATCACCAGTTGTACCGGAAAAGAATAATATATGGAACGAAAGCTAATCATTTTTGGTCTTAGGGCTAAGGGTTATCGAGGGTTGAGGCAGGCCCCACCTATTCATTTGCTACTTCGGGCTCCACAATAACTCGAACCCGCTCAATCTTTTTGTCACTCACTTGCTCAATTAAGAACCGGTTTTGCCCCAATTCTATCTCTTCCCCTTGCTCAGGAATTCGGTGCAAGCTCGTTACCAAATACCCCGAAAGTGTATTATAGTCTCCTTCCGGAATCTTGATAACACTAAACAGCTTATTGATTTTGTCAATATCCATCCGGCCGGAGAAGACAAATTCATTTTCGGAGATTTGTTTGCCGACTAATTCTTCTTCATCGTGTTCGTCTTCGATTTCTCCAAATATTTCTTCCAAAACATCTTCTAAGGTGACCAATCCGGCCACCGAACCAAACTCATCCACCACACAAGCAATGGCCTGCTTACGCAAAATCAACTTATTCAACAAATCATGGACACGCAAGGCCTCCGGGACTATGACAATCGGCAAGGTAATATCTGCGGCGGTTTCAAAATTTTCCATTAGCTTGATGTGATGAACATATCCGATGACATCATCCAAATTTTCTTCTACCACCAAGAGCCGTGAAAAGCCCGTAGATTTAAACGCTTCGACCAATTCTTTTTCTGTTGTCCCTTTATCGATATAAGCTATTTCGGTACGTGGAATCATCACTTCCTTCACCTTCACATCTTTCAGATAGAGGGCATTTTCAAACATTTCCTGCTGCACATTCTCTTCTTGATGGCCTCCATCCCCAAACTTGACCAAATACTCCAAATCATTCCGGGTAAAAACATCCATTTCTCGTTTCTCCGGCATTTTTAGCACTTTGGTCAGGACGAAGCGGGTAATCCAATTCATAAACTTACTCGGCAACAAAAATAATCCACGAAAAAATCGCAAAGGAATCGCCAACATAAACAGCAAGCGATCCGCCTGTAACCGAAAAATGGTCTTCGGCAAAAACTCTCCAAAAATCAAAACAATTATTGTCAAAATCAAGGAAACTAGAAAAAAGACCAAAAACTCTGTATGAATATATTTGGACAGTATCGGATCCAATAATTGCTTCATCATATACGTAAATATGACCAAAACAACATTATTTCCGACTAATAAGGCACCAATAAACTCCGCCGGATTCTCATAAAACCGATCAATCACCTTTCCCCGGAAGGAGCCATCCTTCTTCTTTAGTTCTATTTTTAGTTTGGATGCGGACACAAAGGCTATCTCAGAACCGGAGAAGATGGCCGACAAAACTAACATTAAAAGGGCTATTGCTAATATCATAATGGCAAATATAACGAATATTGTTTAGCTATGCTTCTGATTTTCAATTACTGTCCGGTTCTTCCCACTTTTAGTAGGATACCATCAGCAAATTATACGCAAAAAGCACAAAAACGTTAACCCAAGTTGAACATGTAGTCCCCAACTCCGTGGATTGGTAGAACCAAATTTATTTGGTTAGTTGGTAGCAACCAAATTTATTTGGCTGGTTGGTAGCAACCAAATTTATTTGGTTAGTTGGTAGCAACCAAATTTATTTGGTTAGTTGGTAGCAACCAAATTTATTTGGTTAGTTGGTAGAACCAAATTTATTTGGTTGGTTGGTAGCAACCAAATTTATTTGGTTGGTTGGTAGCAACCAAATTTATTTGGCTGGTTGGTAGCAACCAAATTTATTTGGTTAGTTGGTAGAACCAAATTTATTTGGTTGGTTGGTAGCAGCCAAATTTATTTAGCTGGTTGGTAGCAACCAAATTTATTTGGTTAGTTGGTAGCAACCAAATTTATTTGGTTAGTTGGTAGCAACCAAATTTATTTGGTTGGTTGGTAGCAACCAAATTTATTTGGCTGGTTGGTAGCAACCAAATTTATTTGGCTGGTTGGTAGCAACCAAATTCATTTGGTTGGTTGGTAGCAACCAAATTTATTTGGCTGGTTGGTAGCAGCCAAATTTATT
This sequence comes from Saprospiraceae bacterium, assembly GCA_027009605.1. Taxonomy (GTDB): domain Bacteria; phylum Bacteroidota; class Bacteroidia; order Chitinophagales; family Saprospiraceae; genus HyVt-613. The sequence goes on along the minus strand of JALVCY010000013.1, from coordinate 6,117 downwards.
TGGCTGGTTGGTAGCAACCAAATTTATTTGGTTGGTTGGTAGCAACCAAATTTATTTGGCTGGTTGGTAGCAGCCAAATTTATTTGGTTGAGAAAACGTGTTCCAAATAAATTTGGAACTACCAACCAAAATTCCAACTTGGCTTTGGCTTTCTAAGGGACAATCTAATCACTTCAAAAATCGTAAATCGTAAATCTTCAATCCTTCCCCCAACAGGAGATAAGATTGAAGGATGCTGAATTAAGAGCTGAGCAGTATGGAATAGTCCCCATTATTGTTCTTGCCCCAATTCCCCAAAATATTTAAAGACATCATCCATAAAATCCCCCAAAAAAACCTTTGAAGAAACAGGGTAAACGAAAGAAAATTTTTATAATATGTTAGCCTATGTGTGCACCATTTCTTACCCAAAATTAAGCGGTCCAACACCAAGAATTTGTAGAGTTTCTTAATGTAAACTTAGTGCTATCTAAGTGCTCTCAGTGGTAAGGAAAAATGTATGGCCTAACCACTAAAGACACGAAGCTGCCACTAAGAACTCACTAAGGTATTGATTGTCAAGAAGTTAAATTCCAACTTTATGTACATTTTTTGCTCCCTGTCTAAGATGTTAACGGTGTAACGGTATAACGGTATAACGGTATAACGGTAGAACGGTATAACGGTGTAACAGGTAGGCAGCCAAGAGAGCGTTCCCCTTGAACGCCCGTAGGGCAAATTGAACCTGCCTGCAGCAGGCAGGCGTGCGAAGCACAAATTGAACCAAAGGTCAAAGGTGAAAGGCCAAGGGTCAAAGGTGAAGACGGCTAAAAAATCTTGCAACTATATCAATTACGGAATCCCAAATATCATTTAATGAAGTAAAATCCCAATCAAAAACCCAAGTTTCTCAACTAGCGAAGCGAATCAACTAACGAAGTCCGAATCCACGATAGTAATCGGGACGTGAATCAACTAGCGCAGCGAATCAACTTCATCAACTCTCTCAACTAAAATCCCAAACAGAAATCCAAATATCAAATAATGAGTAAAATCCCAAACAAACACCCAAATCTCTCAACCTGCGAAGCACTCAACCACGAAGTCCGAATCCACGATAGTAATCGGGACGAGTTCTCAACAAGAGAGCCGAAGGCGACCGTCTCAACTTTCTCAACTAGCGCAGCGAATCAACTCTCTCAACCAAAAACGAACAGAATAACGAATACAGAACACCCAATAATGAAGTAAAAAAACTACCGAAATTCCCGAACAATACCCTCCGCCGCCATCCGTCCCGTCACCGCCTTAATTTTCCAATAAGAAAAGTCATCATTTGCGATTAGTCCATAACCATAGACAACTTCTTTGGGAGTGGACACCTTCACGAATTTATCCGTTTCAATTTGGCCTGTTTTTTCATTCCAAGTCAGCTCTTCCGTCTCCAATTTTTCTTGGCGTATTGTAGTAATCACCACGCTATCCTGTACTACGACTATATTTTTATTATCATATTTTACTCCAAAATTAGCCACTAATCGACTTTGCTTTACGTGGTCTCTATCATAAAAATCGGCGATTAATCCTTCCACAAACTCCGAGCGCGGCTCTTTCGCCCCTATATAATTAAGCAATTTAGGCCCCCGTATGACCACACGCACCACAGCAGAATCACTGTAATAAATAACCACATCCTTCGCCTCAATAACCTTTGCGTCATCCTGCTCAAAATATTGAGCCACTTCGGCCATATCATTCTCGCAAGAGCTCAAAAACCCCAACATCAATACCAATAATATCCAATATCCAAATTTCATTCTCAATCAAATTTTACCTCCCAAAGAAAGAACACTACAACAAAATAATAATTCCAAACCCTGCGAACCCAAGCAAGCATCTATACTTCATCCAACTTGCGTGCCTCATGCGAGCTCATCAACTAGCGAAGCCTGCGAGCGAATCAACTAACGAAGTCCGAACCCACGATAGTAATCGGGACGTGAATCAACTAGCGAAGCGATTCAACTAGCGAAGCGAATCAACTCTCTCAACTCTCTCAACCACAAAAACCAAGCAATCCGCAACAAAGCCAAAAAACAAACCACAACCCAAGCCAAAGACCAAAAGCAGATTGCTGCGCCCCAAAGACCAAAAGCCTACCGCACCAAAGTCACATCCCCCGTAACCAATACCGGCGTCCCATCCCAAAAATCAACCTCCGCCACCCATACATAAACACCCGTATCTGCTCTTTTCCCGCGAATTCGGCCATCCCAGCCAACAGACTCCTGTCCTAATGCGAGATTTTTTCGCTCATAAACCAAATTGCCCCAACGATCATAAATCTGCAAATGATTTATTTTCAAAGCCGCATCACCACCAAATATCGTAAAAAAATCATTGCGTCCGTCCCCATTAGGCGAAAAGGCCGTCGGCCCATACACCGGCTTCAAATAATTGACCTGTACCAAAACAGAATCATAAGCCGTACAACCGGATGTATCTGTCACTTGGACAATGTAATATCCTGTATTCTTTGGTCGCAATATCGGGTTGGCTATCGTATCTTCATTAAATTCATCCCCTCCCGGTATCCATTGATACTTGACCTCATGACCTTGCGGCAAAACGAAGGCTCCTAAAGGCACTTTAAAACCCAAATTAACCAAAGTATCCCCATAAGCCAAGACCACCAACTCTTCCGGCTGCGGAACAGAAATAGAATCCGTCCCGATACAGCCATTGCTGTCCTGAACTCGGATTTGGTGCTTCCCGCCCGCTATATTTATAAATACCGTATCTTGTTGAAAAGCACTCGTATCTATCGAAAACAAATACGGTGAATTGCCCCCCGCTGCGTCCAGACCTACCGTACCGGTTTCATCTCCATAACATACCACACCCTCTATCCCCGTATCAAAGACACGAACTTCATTGGGCTCATCTACGAATATGCTACCCACTTTTTCACAGCCATTCCCATCCGTCGCAGTCACCATATACGTCCCGGACGGAATATTGACGTTCAGGCTGCTATCCACTTGATTGCTCCAAAGATAACTATAATCTCCTACCCCGCCCCCGGCATTGGCGGAAGCAGAGCCATCTGCCAACCCATAACAACTGGCCGGAATCATATCCAAATCAACCGTCACCGGTGGATAAGCCGGCAAGGTAAATTGATAATCCCCCCGGCATAAATTCGCATCCTGTACCACCACATTATAGACTCCTGCTCCGACATTCGACAACACGTTGCTGCTTGAAAAGCCACTTCCAAAATCATATTTATAGGGCGGCAAGCCATTTAAAACACCCAAATAAATACGGCCATCTGTCGAACCGGCACATTTTGGTGTATCTATGGCGACCACATTGGAATTAAGCAATAGCTCCAATTCATGCACTCGAATACTATCCAAATTTTCGACACATCCATTGGCATCCCGGACAACTACATCGTAATACCCATTGCCTATATTCGCAAATACATTATTGGAAGTAAAGCCCGTATTGGCAAAATTATATTCATAAGGGGCGACGCCGCCGCCTGTCGTCTGTATCTCTAAAGAACCATCCGTCCCCCCGTCACAAGTCGGTCGCACGATGGTCGTATCAAATTCCATCTTTTCCGGAGCCGTAATCTCATACACAAAGGACGTATCACAAGTCGCTGAGTTCGTGATAGTTACGTTATAAAAACCCAAAGGCAAGCCTGTTATCGTGGATGTTGTATTGCTTCCATAATCCCAATTATAACTAACCGGCTGTGCATTCGTATTGGTTGTTACGGATATCACTCCATCACTATCGTAATAGCAATCCAAATTAGTAATATTTTCAGAAATCGTCATAGCATTATACGTATCGCAACACGCATTCACATGAATTCTTTTGACGATGGTGGACTTGCACCCTTCACTCGTATTAATGACCAAGCTAATATATTTTTCGCCCGGCGAATCATAGACGATATTATAAGGCCCTTGACCGTTGGCGGTAGGGGTGCTTGCGCCAATACCAAATGTCCATTCCCAAGAAGTAATCGTACCCGTAGGATAATTCGAATTATCAGAAACAATAAAAGTCTCTCCAACACAGGCCTTGTCACCCGGCTGATTGGTCATAAAATCAACATCCGGCCCTTTAAATTCACCCGTCCCCCCAAATTCAATATTAAACCCCGCTCCCGAATCAGAAAAATTATTGACCATCAAAGCATAGGCCTTACCGGCGACCATATCTAGGGGTTTGAGCCAGTTATCATTTGGGGATGGACAGCCGGCAGGCTCCGAGACATCATTTGAACCCTCTCTCAAGCCCGTAGCGCCATAACAAGGCTGCGAAGTCGCATTCGTTCCATACGCACCGGCCCCCATGCATCTTTTGACTATTTTTCCGGAACAATCATTCACTCCATTGGGCAACTCATATACCAGAAAATCTAAATCATCCGGGGCATTCGCCGGTACCAACGTAAAAGTCAATGTCCCCGAAGTCGCCGCCACCCAACGAAACCAAGTCGAAGAAGACTCTGTACCCAAACAAGAACCCGGTGAGACCTCGTTCGGATTATTACCGGCTCCATTTATTTTTTGCACCGTAAACGGGGTCTTCGAGCACAAATAAGACCCCACAGGACAATCCTGCCCCGGCTCAAACGGTGGATTATAGTTCGTTACGCACAACTGAAAAGTGCCTTCTTTCCCTTGATTCCCCTGCACCCGGATATAATAAGTCTTTCCCGGCACCAATGCCCCCAAATGCGAAGACACCACATGACTCCCCACTGAAGAAGCATCGCACTTGACTTCCGTCAAACTCGTACAATTGACTCCCGTATAAATAGCGACTTCCGGCCGTTGCAACGAACCGCCCGAGTCCGTAGGGTCATCTCCACGCACCGTCACCGTGCCATCGGTTGCCGTTGCCACAAATCGAAACCAAACATCGGCTCCCCCACTAAAACAACTCGCTGCTCCCACCGATGACGTCGTACCGGCAACATTCGTAAATTCTGCCTTAGCCGAGCAATAATTTTGCACATTAGACAGCAAAACGGCCTGATCGCAATCATCATTTAGGGGTTGTGCCCGGACATTTTTTCCCGCAAGGGCAAATACCATCAAGAATACAAAGGAAAGTAGCTTATACATCAAATCGGGTTTTGACTGTTAAAAGAATCTCTGTAATAACGAATTACTTTCGAGAATCTGTAATAGGAAGTAATAAAAAGTCTGATTTTGCTCAAATCCTGTCATTTTATACGCCGGAATGCATCTTTTAGGACACAAATTCAACTTTAGGCATCAGCGTATCAAACTCTTTCAACACCACAGACCAATCATGCCGGCTATCATCCAAAATAATATTATAGGAGCTAGGAAGCGCCGGATTATGGGTTATTTTAAAGGAAGCAGGCAGGGCTTTCGCCAAATAATCTATGGCGGTAGAAGATTTTTTGTGCAGCACCATCAAGAAATCAGGCAAAAAATCAGGAAGCACCCGGGACACAGCATCTTTTTTCAGACTACCATACCACGTAAAATCTTTTTTCCCGAGTATTGGAAACACAGTAGCTTGGGGATTACTATTTTTGGGATCCAGCCCAATAAAAGCAGTTTTGGAGAAGACTTCCCGGTGTTTTTTCACCCAAGTCGTCACTATTTTCTCATGTTCCGGCATCGAGCAATCAAACAAGATGAGCATACTATCGGGATAGACTTCACCTTTCGGCAAAAGGGCGCTCCATTTGGCATACGCTTTTTTTCGCAAGTACTTCTTCATGGCAAACCGTTTTTGATAGATGGCAAAGATAGCAAAAATAAACAAACCAAAAAATCCCCAATATCAAACCAAAGGGTTTTCCTATAAAAATTTGATAATCGAAAAAAAAAGAATTAGGCATTTCCTATAACTTATTAACAATCAAGTTCTTAGTGAATCCTTAGTCTCAACTTCGTGTACTCAGTGGTTAGGTATTACGCTCCTCCTTACCACTAAAATCACTTTAGAATGGGCGCAGTCGGAGTTTGTCCCCATTAGACACTTTTCGATAATTTGTAATTGGCGCAAGTTTCCGGAAAAACATATAAACTTAGGCTCATGGTTTTTATTTAGTTTTTTTCCACCCCCAAA
>JALVCY010000012.1 GCA_027009605.1 Saprospiraceae bacterium | reverse complement strand
ATTGAACGCTGAGTTCACTCCGGAATGTACCTATTATTAATACTCGAAGGAATGAACAAAATTTTATTTGGTTACAATTACTTATGTTAGTGCAGCGTGGTGTCGCTCCTACGGAGCTATATTTCTACTATTTTAGTCTTTACAAAGATGTCGCCCCGATGGGGCTCAGGCATTGATATTTCGGCTATTTTCTCTGTTGTTAGCCCCGTAGGGGCGACACCTTTGTAACAGACAATATCGCATGATACAGGAAGCCCCAGCGGGGCGACACCTTGTCTCGGTCACACCAGTTATCATAAAGAAACCAAATAAAATTTTGTGGGCTCAAGAGGAAACCACTGCATCTGACTTTTCGGAGTGAACTCAACGCTTGAACAATTGAACAGAAGGCATTCCATCATAATAATATTTGGCAACTGTTCCAACGATTTCAAAAACCCGACTTTTCGGAGCAGACTCAACAATTGAACAGAAGGCATGCTCCCAGAATAAAATTTGGCAATTTCCCCAACCATTTCAAAAAACCGACTTTTCGGAGCGGACTCACCGCTACACCGTTATACCGCTACACCGTTATACCGTTACACCGCTATTCCGTTCAATGTGGGTAGCGAACTAAATGCCCATAAACTTGTTGACACTAGGAACTCAAAGAATCGAATATGTACAGTCTAGTGATTATTGGAGCCGGCCCGGCAGGGATTTCTTTGGCCGTAGAAGCCCGTGCAGCAGGAGTGCCCAAAGAAAAAATCCTGATTTTGGAAAAAGCAGAAGCCCACTCTTGGGTTATTCGCTCGCTTTATCCGGATAAGAAATTAGTTACCGCCAATTATAAAGGCCAAAAAGGTGTTTGTCACGGGGTCATGTGTATGCCGGACATGGACAAAGCCGATACCTTGAATCTACTCGATAATGCCATCAAAAATACCGGCGTTGAAGTCCATTACCAAGAAGAAGTCTCTAAAATTGCCTCTTTTCATGAAAATGGCAAAAATCGCTTTGAAATCGAAACTTCCAAAGGTCTTTATGAAAGCGAAAATGTAGCTATCGCCATCGGTATCTTTGGTCGTCCTCGCAAACCGTCTTATAAGATACCCAAAGATTTGCGCAAGCGTGTCCATTTTGATGTGACCTCGTTTGATACCCGGGATGAGCATATTTTGGTCGTCGGTGGAGGAGATACGGCTAGCGAAAATGTCCAATTTTTGCACGAAGTCGGCCATCAGGTCGAATTGTCCTACCGGGGCAAAGATTTTCACAGGATGAATCCCATCAATAAGCAAAGCATCTTGTTGCTGGAGACTCAAGGAGAAGTGACACTCTTGCGAGAAACCAATATCGAAAAAGTGACCGTTTCTGATGAAGGCAAACCCGTCGTGCATTTTAAAGAAATAGAACCCCGGACTTATGACCGGATTGTGTATTCCTTGGGAGGGACGACGCCTCAAAACTTTTTGAAGGTAATCGGAATTACTTTTACCGAAGATTCGCCCGATATTGACGAATACGGAGAGACCGGTATTAAAGGTCTGTTTTTGTGTGGAGATTTGTCTTTGGGCAAAAAAGGGGGCTCGATTGTTTCTGCTTTTAATGCGTCGCGCCGAACCATCGAAGCTTTGTGCGCTAGATATTTGCATTGTGCCGTCCCTGTCCATAAGATTGATTTGGAGCCTTGGATGGAGGTGAAGAAATAGATTTTGATGGCTTTGGTGTTCATCTGCCTTCGGGCGTTCAATTTGCCCTTCGGACGTTCAAATTGCCTTTCGGGCGTTCATTTGCCTTCGGCGTTCAATTTGTGCTTCGCACGTTCTTCGGACGTTCATTTGCCTTCGGGGTTTATGGAGTATGCTCTCTTTTCGTCCAGCTTTGCCCTTGACCTTTTTGCAAGATTTCATTGCCGTTCTTCCCGCTATACCGTTACGCCGTTATACCGCTAAACCGCTAAACCGCAAAATATCTAAGCCCAATCAATACACTGCCCCATAACAAACTAGAAATAACCACAACTTGCGCCAACCGAATAAATAAGTGACGGTACTTGCCCAATAAAGAAGGTAGCACGAAATAAAATATTGGAAAGATGGGTATCATATACCTTCCGGCTAAATTGAGTATCCGGTGACCGCCAACAGGCGACCACTGTATGTAAATAATTAGGGCAAATCCAATCATCATGGAAATGGCTATCCCGATAAGAAAAATAGATTCTTGGAATCCCCAAGGCTTCCTTTCGGAAAAACCAATACCCAACGTACTCAATCCTAATAAACCAATCAACCAGCCCGGTAAATAGTTTTTCTCCCAACCAAATTTGCCAAAATAATGAGCCAGCGTCGCTTTGGCAGAGCCCCAATAGGAGGTAATCATCGTTTTGGCGAAAGCAATAGGGTGGTGTAGGACATAGTCAAATTGTTGTTTGGGATTGGCGCCTTCATTGATTTGTTGGCCTTGGCGGAAGGCCGGATTGTAGTCTTCGTAGGCGATGAATCTTTGTTTGGAGCTTGTGTATAAATGGTTGATAATCAGTAAGTTAATGGCAGTTCCTAAGCTGATAAAAAGTACTTTTTGGAGACTCGGCTTGGAGGAAAGCGGAAACCGGTGTTGGGGAATCAAAAAAGCCATCGCAAAAATCGGGGAATACACAATCTTAGTACTAGCCAAAATAGCCGAAAGCCCAAGAGCTAAAGCAAAATCCAGATGCCGGTTGGGCTGAGTTCCATAGATTATTTTTAAGAGTAAGGCCAATAGTAGAAAGGATACGCCATTGGTCACCATGTCCGCTGTTACCCCGCAGTGAATCCAAAGAGAAGAAGGCAAAAGCGCTAATATAGCCAAAGTCCATTTGCCGAAAGGTATCCATGAAATAGCCAAAACAATCATCCCAATCCACAAAAATAATTGACTCAAACGTACCAAATAAAAGATATAAACAGGTCGCAAATGAAAGACCCGAGCCCCCCAAATGGTCAAAGTCGCCCACGTATAACCAACGGGCGTATAAACCGCCGTGTTCGGAAAATCTTGAAAAGTGAGCCGCTCAGGTTGAAGCGGAATCTTTGCCGCCTGCCGGAAATCTAAAAGAGATAGCCGCTCATCATAATGGTAACGCAGTCGCCGAAAGTGGGCAAAGAAAAGTCCAAGACTAGTCGGGAGTGAGCCCCCTAATCGTTGGTCTTTCGTTTCCCCTTGGCTGTGTCCTAAGGAAATATGGTAGGCCTTGTAGAAGTGATTCGGCTCATCGGGTACTTGCCCCGGTGGCAATAAAAAGACATAAAGCAGTCCAAAAAGAACAGCGGTTTTTAAGAAAAAGGATTTGGGTGTTGGTGGTTTTAAATGATTCATCTGTGGTAGGCATCCGTGTGATACCCCAGCAAAGATACAAAAAAGGAATCATTTACCGTCAGGGGCATCCTTGTGATGGCTTAGGATCAAAACAATTCATCAACGAGCCCACTACGAAAAGTCCACTCTACCAAGAATCAAAGTGATGAACAAAATGACGGAAAAAGCAAAAAGTTGAAATTCCGGAAAAAGTCTAAAACCTTGGCTTTGGGTTTGTTTTACCGTTGGTTTTAACCAACGGAACAGGAGCAATCCCAAAAGGGGCTTTAGCCCCATTGACTGTGGAAAAAGCAAAAAGTTGAAATTCCGGAAAAAGTCTAAAACCTTGGCTTTGGGTTTTTTTTACCGTTGGTTTTAACCAACGGAACAGGAGCAATCCCAAAAGGGGCTTTAGCCCCATTGACTGTGGAAAAAGCAAAAAGTTGAAATTCCGGAAAAAGTCTAAAACCTTGGCTATGGGTTTGTTTTGCCGTTGGTTTTAACCAACGGAATCAGGAGCAATCCCAAAGGGGCTTTAGCCCCATTGACGGCAATTTGGAATGACTCCAACACATCAAAATTTAGGGCATTGAATCTCATGACGACGTCCGTTATTAGGTTGGGTATAGCTCATAGACACTTCAAAAGCTCCGCGCCGGTTGGTCGAGACTTTCAAGTCTGAGACATTGATGTCATAGCTTACGCCAAAAGTCCAACGCTCGACGTCAAAGTTTGAAGAGAAAATGAGCGCATCGGTGTGCATGCCTTGATCCAGTTTGTTAGAAATTCTCATGAAAGCACCGGCACGAAGGGCAATTTCCCACCAGTCATGATTGCTGTATCTGATGTGTCCTCCAAAAATAGATTGGAAGGCCGGCCCTTGTTTCATGGCTACAATTCCCGGCATAAGGCTGATTTCGCGTGTCAAAGGGATTTGGCCGCCCAAAAGACCGGTATATTTTTGTTGGAGACTGGTATTATCATCGTAGAAGGAGACATTGGGTTTGTTGAGATGTTGCAGCGCACCACCTGCATAAATACTGAAGTCTTCTCCCAAAATAGAATACCATAGGGCGCCTACATTAAAATTGAAATGCGGAGCGGCATTGGTGACCCAAGGCTCGTTGGTGGGTGCATTGTAATCGACACTCACCGTATTGGCATTATATTGACTGGTAAACCAAAGGTTATTCGCATTTAAGGCATATTGACCAAAACCTGCTTGAGCACCCACAATTAAGTATTGCGGAGTCCGGTGAAATTGACCGTCCCACATTTTTTTGTGAAAGGCCATGCCGATATTGCCTTTAGTTAAGCTGACCTTGGCCGCACCGGCTTCGTCTCTCAGCAAGTTGACATTAACGGAAAAGTAATCGCCGGCGTCGAGTCCTGTAAAACGCATATCAAAGGAAGCCGCCGCTGTTTTGAAAGCATCTTCTCCCAAAATACTGCCCCATTGGGAGCGATAATTGATATTTGCCCGGTACTTTCCGTTAAATACACCGGACATGGCCGGATTGACTTCCAATGGCGCAGCGGCAAATTGAGAGAACTGTGCGTCTTGCGCCCAAAGTCCTTGGAGCGTAAAGGCAAAAACAAGTATAGTAAATAAAAACTTTTTCATAGAAGCTGACTTTATGGGACTTAGTTGGTGCTGCACCCCAAATTTAGTTATTTTTTTATTCATGACCAATGTTTCCACTAGTTTTGAGCTTTTTTGTCGTTAGTTGGCTTTTATCCTTGCGGAAAAGGGTTAACGGATTAGGGTTGTTTGGCCTTTAAACTTAATGTCTTCCCCATTGTCGAAAGACACGCTAGCCACCCAAATATATGTTCCTGACGGCATTTTTTTGCCATTGACGGTGCCGTCCCATCCTTCCGAAAGCTTATTGGAATAGCCTATTTCCTTTTCATAAATCAGCTCGCCCCAACGGTCATAAACCTTAAAGAAATTAATCTTAGCTTCATGCTTGGTGTGGCAAGTCAAATAGTCATTGGCACCATCCCCATTCGGTGTAAAGGCCGTCGGTACCAAAAATTCTTGATTTCTAGTAATTGCAATATCTATCTCATCAGTGGCCGTACATCCCCGTTCGTCGGTCGCTACCACTTGATAAACGCCATGATATTTAGGATTGATATTGATGTCATAACAACCGTGGCATTCCGTTACTTCGGCTAAAGGATTGATAACCATTAAGGAGATTTCTCCATTGGCATTGTCCGCTGCTACGGAGATTTCGGTTACTTCCGCATAGCTCAAATTTAAGTCAGGGCCGGCATCCAAACTAAACAATGGTGGTTGGATTATGGTTACCGTGTCCACGTACAAGCAGTTGTGGTCATCCTTCACATAAATCGGATAAACCCCTGCGGCCAAATCTTCGATAAGACTATCTGTCGTAAATGAACTATTATTCAAGCTGTATTGGTATGGGGTGATTCCTCCATTTGCGGTGACTGTAATCGTTGCATTGGACTCTCCATAGCAATTTGGGTCTTGCACAATGGCTGTAGAGATAACCGGCTCCGGATCCACTAACTCGGTGGCTTGGCTAATCGCACATCCATAAGCATCTGTTGCGGTAAAAGAATAGTTTCCACTGCCAATATTATTGATGTTGTTTTCGGTGCTTCCGTTGCTCCATTGGTACGAATATGGCATGGCACCACCGCTCAAAGCCACTGAGACCAAGCCATTGTATTCGCCTG
>JALVCY010000011.1 GCA_027009605.1 Saprospiraceae bacterium | reverse complement strand
GGTCAAGGTAGGGCTTACGCAAAATCACCTAAAATCCGGCATGCTCCCTTTTCTACTTTATTTTTGGTTGAGAAGTACGCTGGGGCAAGGCGGTGTCGAACTGGACAAATACATGGATAAATATGCGGATCCGGAACAGGTCATCAAAGCCGGTCTTCTAGTGATTGCTGTCTTGATTTTCGGGTATGCTTTGTTGGCCATGCTGATTTCCTTAATTTTGAGTATTTTTCGATTTTATGATTTATCTTTTTACCGAAAGGCGGACGGCTTCAAAGTCAAATACGGCCTATTTACAAAGCGAGAAATCAGCACCAAGGATACCAAAATCCAAATATTCCGCTGGCAAGATAATCTCTTGCGAAAAATCCCAAAAATCTTTGATTTACAAATCAAACAAGCCGCTTCCGCTGCCGTCAAAAAGAAGACCGGCATCTTGCATATAGCCGGTGTGTCGGCTTGGCATATCCACCGGTTTTTAGAGGCTTATTTTCCGCAAGGCGACTATGTTGTGGACGCCTTCATCCCAATTTCAAAGTGGTGGTTCAAGCGCCAGACGGTGATTATGGTTATTATTTTGGTATTGACGGGTGGATTGTTCTATTTTTTTCCTAATCCACCGGTGTTTATCGGCTTGGTTCTGTTGTATGGTCTCCAATTATTGGGTAAGTACCTGTTTTCCCAAAAATCCAAAATCGGCTTCAATGACGAAGTTCTACAAATCAAAAGCGGCCATTTTGGGGACACCACAGAATTGGTTCAACTCCACAAAATCCAAGGCGTCAAGTTAGAGAAATCTCCCTTCCAACGCCGCAAGAATTTGGCTACAATCGTCATTTTTACCGCTGCCGGCAATATCAAGAGTCCCTATCTGCCCATCCAAAAAGCAGAAACCATCCGCGACTACATTCTTTTTAAAATTGAAACGGATACACGGAGCTGGATGTGAAGGTTTACGGTGTAACGGTATAACGGTGTAACGGTGTAACGGTGTAACGGTGTAACGGGAAGGCTGGAAAGAGATCTTACCCCTTGAACGCCGAAGGCAATGAACGCCCGAAGGGCAAATTGAACGTGCGAAGCACAAATTGAACCAAAGGTAAAAGGTGAAGGGTGAAAGGTGAAAGGAAGGCAGGAAAGAGAGCTCAACTCCTTCAACTAGCGAAGCCTGCGAGCAAATCAACTTTCTCAACTAGCGAAGCGAATCAACTAACGAAGTCCGAATCCACGATAGTAATCGGGACGTGAATCAACTAGCGCAGCGAATCAACTTCTTCAACTTTCTCAACTCCCACTACTCACCACTCCATTCCGTCCCACCGCTAAAACCACCGGTTATAAAAATCCAAAACAGCTTCATCTACGATAATGTCCCGCATCGTAATCCGCTCTTTCAAAACAATGCCTTCCAGTGTGCGGCAGCGGCTGAGAGCAACGTACAATTGTCCGTGTGCGAAGGCGCCGCGCCCCAAGTCGATGATGGTTCGGTCAAAAGTTTTTCCCTGACTTTTGTGGATGGTAATCGCCCACGCCGGACGCAAGGGAAACTGGGTAAATGTGCCTATGACTTCAGATTCTATCTTGTTGGGATTTTTTTCGTCGATTTTGTATTTGATGATTTCCCAATCGACTTTGGGGACATCGATGACTTGGGTGTGGTCATCTTCTTTGATCTCCACCTTTATTTTCTCGGAAGAGAGCGACTGAATCCGCCCTATGGTTCCGTTAAAAAAGCGTTTTTCCGGGTCATTTCTCAAAAACATCACTTGCGCCCCTTCTTTTAGGGCCAAAATTTGGTCAGTCGGAAACAAGCTGGCGTCAAATCGGCCGTCAATCTTGGCAAAATAATTAAAAACAGGCGTTGGGAGCTCATCCATATACTTTTGGTTGATGCGATCCACGGCGGCATTCCTGGCGGAAAGCGTGATGTAATAGGCTTCCGCTTCAAACTTAGGCAAATAGCGTGTATTCAAATCTTCCAAGTCATCATAATCCACTCGACCGTTGCGCACCGCATCAAGCAAGCGAAGAAACAGGCGATTTTCCTGCCGGTAAATCTTCCTAAACTCCATATATTCCATCTCAAATCCATCTTCAAACACCTTAGCAGAAAAGAAAAAAGGAGTCTCATACCGGCCGGCTATAAAGTACTTTTCCTCGGCCGAAGCAACCACCGGCGGCAGTTGGAACAAATCCCCTACCAACACGACTTGCACGCCACCAAAAGGCATTGGGTTATCCCGGTTTACCCGCAAAAAACGATCAATATTGTCCAGCATATCGGCTCGCACCATGGAAATCTCGTCGATTACTAGAATTTCCATCTTTTGATATAGGGCACGTTTTTTCTTGCTCGCTTTTTTTATATCCCGGATGGTCATCAGGCGGGGCGGAAAGCCAAAAAAAGAATGGATGGTTTGGCCCTTGACATGGATGGCCGCCACACCGGTAGGAGCCAATACGACCATTTCTTTGCGGGTATTATTGCGCAAGAGATTCAGAAAGGTACTCTTGCCGGTACCGGCCTTCCCGGTGATAAAAAAATTTTGCCCCTTCCCTTCAATGGCGTTTAAGGCATAGCGAAAATCATCATTGAGTTCTAAAGCTTTAAAAGTTTTGCGCTCCATATCGCAAAGATAGGTCTTCCCACATAGCTTTCGCAAAAAATCCCAAATTTCTGTTTGGAATAAGCAAAAGAAAAGAAATTTTCCACATTTGGATGAAGTTCTAATTTTATCTCTTACCTTGCGGCGTTTTTGAACCCAAATTATATCGGATGGAAAAAATTACAGCAGCGATTACGGGAGTTGGTTCTTATGTACCGGACTATCGCTTGACGAATCAAGAATTGGAAACCATGGTCGAAACCAACGACGAATGGATCGTTTCGCGTACAGGAATCAAAGAGCGTAGAATTCTAAAAGATGAAAATGCAGGGACTTCTTTTATGGCTATTCGTGCTGCCGAAGCGCTGATTGAGAATCATAACGTGGATCCCCAAAGTATCGAATTAGTTATCGTCTGCACGGCTTCACCGGATTTGAAAGCGGCTTCTACAGCTGTTTATACGGCTTCGCAAATTGGGGCAACCAATGCTTTTGGTTTTGATTTGGATGCTGCTTGTTCCAGTTTCTTGTATGGCATGTCCGTTGCGGCACGCTATATCGAATCCGGAAAATATAAGCGAGTATTGCTCATCGGTGCCGATAAATGTTCTTCTTTCATCGACTATACAGATCGAGCCACTTGTATCATTTTTGGTGATGGCGCCGGCGCTGTTCTATTTGAACCTAATACGGAAGGTTATGGGATTCAAGACGAGGAACTGAGAAGTGATGGAGTCGGCAGAGAATTCTTAAACGTAAAAGCCGGTGGCTCCCTACTGCATACCACAGAAGACACTGTAAAACAAGGCTTACACTACGTCCGGCAAGATGGTAAAACCGTCTTTAAACAGGCGGTCTCCAAGATGGCTGACATCTCTGAAATGATTCTTGAAAAAAACAATATCACGCACAGTGATATCCAATGGATGGCCGCACATCAAGCAAATAAACGCATCATCGATGCAACCGCCAACCGCCTAGGTATTGAAAAGGATAAGGTCTTAATCAATATCGAAAATTATGGAAATACCACTTCCGCCACCTTACCCCTGCTTATTGCGGACTTTGAGAAACAGTTTAAAAAGGGAGATAGAATTCTTTTTACTACTTTTGGGGGTGGATTTACTTGGGGCGCTATGATTGTGACTTGGGCTTACTGAATAAAGTTTCGATAGATTTATAGTTCGGGCTTACTCCGAAATTTTCTTGGTTAGTCAATGGGGCTAAAGCCCCTAGTAGTTTTGCTTCTAATCCGTTGGTTAAAACCAACGGTAAAGTAAAACCAACGGTAAAGTAAGCCCAAAGCTTGACGCAAAATCTCGTCGGTACTTCCGAATTCATTCGGGAGATGGAGAGCAAGCTTATTTCAGCCAAATAAATTTGGCTGCTACCAAAAAACCTAGCTAAAAGCCGGCTTTAGCCGTATTTTTTTGGTATTTTCTTGGTTAGTCAATGGGGCTAAAGCCCCTAGTAGTTTTGCTTCTAATCCGTTGGTTAAAACCAACGGTAAAGTAAAACCAACGGTAATAAAAATCTACCTGACTACAATATGGGCGCAGTCGGAGTTTGTCCCCATTAGACACTTTTCCATAATTTATAATTGGTGCAAGTTTCCGGAAAAACGTAAAAACTTAGGCTCATGGTTTTTTATTTAGTTTTTTTCCACCCCCAAATTTGCTTTAAGTTCCGGAAGTAACCGGGCTTCCGGGAGGCAAATTTGACCCCGCCAGCGTGGTACATGCGGGGCATACATACACGACTTGCATACACGACAGGCATAGTTTAGTTGCTAAATTGATTTGATTAAATTTATAACTAAATGGTTATCAGGGCTTTATGATGCATAATTGGACGTTGATTAAACTTCAAAGAGTTCAGAACCAACAAACATTCAATAATCGTAACTGTTTTGGAGCTCCTATTTTAAGGCAAAAAACAGGCATTTTTGTGTATGTTGACGTAGGTGTGTCTTAGTGCATTCTAAAGTGGCCTTAGCGGTAAGGAAAACCATCCATAATTACTCACCGTTTTTGCTTATCCAGCAAGGAGAGCTTTCCTTTGGGAATTTTTATCCCTTCCGGGCGATTGACTTGAATGACTCGGCGAGTTTCGGAAATGACTCGGCGCTTGGGCGTCCCCATGGTTCTAGGTGCTTCGGACGGCTTAGATTTTTCCATTGTTTGGGGCTCAACGACGGTTTTTTGTTGGGGTGTTTTTAATTGTTTCTTTAGATTTTCGAGTTGAGCTTGGGCTTGTCGGGCTTCATTTTGGTATTTTTCAATATGGGATTGGGCGACTTGTAATTGTCTTTGGAGTTGCCTATTGTCCAGCTTGGATTTTTCCAATTGATTGGATAAGTTTTTAATTTCTTCCTGAGCTTGGACAGACATTTCCGTAAGCTTATTAATTTTCTCGGAAGAGAGCTCTACTTCGCTGTGATTGCGTCGGATATTTTCCGCAAGGCGTTGATTTTTGGTCAGCTGCTCGTTGTAGGATTGCTTGTATTTTTCGGACTCTTCTTTTAATAAGTCCCTATCTGTGGCATATTGTTGGATTAATTCATCTTTAGCCAATAATTTATTTTCCAGAGTTTTGACCAAATTGGAAATCTTATCAATCCGGTTTTGCCGAAACAACCAAGCCACGATAAAACCCAAAATGGCAGCCCCAATAAGTAAGATAAAAACAATAAAAATATTAGAAAACATCAGCGGTAGTTTTAGTCATCATTCTATCCATTGAACGGTCTGTTCAAGGCCTAGAGTTTGATTCGGGAGTGTTTGGTTTGTTTTTTGGTACGTTTCCGGGTTTAGATTGTTTCTAACTTGCGTCAAATGTACACAAATCCGAAAGGAAATCCAATAAGTAGCACCAAAAACCCAGATTACCAAGGCCAAAATGGCTAGGTAGAGTTTGATATTTGTCATAATAGTTTGATAGTTTTAAGCCTTGGAGACAAAAGTAAGGTATTTGGGGAAATATCACACTATGAATGCGTAACATACCGGAAATCAACTAAGGATTGGCTATACCGTCATAGCCTGCCCCGCCTCCATTTGACGCCTTGATTAAGACAAAATTTGAAGGGGCTTCCCCAAAACAAGCTTGTTCTTCAAGGGCTTCAAATTTCGCCTTACTCTGCGTTGCAAATTCCAACGGGACTCGCTATGCCTAAGATTAAGGGCTTTAGACCAAAAAGTATCAGGGTAAGCGAAAGAGATTTTTTTAAATGTGTTAGTCGATGTATGCTCCATTTCTTACCCAAATTTGGGCAGTCCAAAGCCAAGAATTTGTAGTTTTACTTGGTTTATTTCTTTCCTACCTACCCTTAACCCTTAACCCTTAACCCTTAACCGATACCACAAAGTTTTACTAATCACCCGACCGTTAAACCGGAATACCATTAAACCGATGTACCGAAACTTAAGTTTTTAATAAACCAATCTCAAC
>JALVCY010000010.1 GCA_027009605.1 Saprospiraceae bacterium | reverse complement strand
GTGGTAAAAAATTTTCGTGTTTTTCGTGTTTTTCGTGGTAAAAAAATGTCCTGCCTTCCGTGGTTTAACCATCTCGGGAGTTTGGATGCCGCCCACCGTTACACCGCTACACCGGTAAACCGTTACACCGTTAACTGCTTTCGGCGTTCAATTTTTTCGTGTTTTTCGTGTTTTTCGTGGTCAAATAATGTCCTGCCTTCCGTGGTTTAACCATCTCGGAAGTTTGGACGTTGCCCACCGCTACACCGCTACACCGTTACACCGTTAATCCGCCCATATCTTCCCCCCCACGCACCGCACCGTTTTTGCCGCAAGGTGTTCCAAAAGTGTCATATCGTGGGTCGCAAACAGGACGGCTGCGTGGTATTGAGTGGCCACGTTTTTGATGAGATGCAAAATTTCGATGGATGTTTCCGGATCCAGATTACCGGTCGGCTCATCCGCAATAATTATTTGGGGTTGATTCAATAAGGCGCGGGCAATAACCGCTTTTTGCTGCTCCCCACCGGACAACTGATTCGGCAGGCGCTCCATTTTTTCCGCAAGGCCTACCGAGTCTAGGACTTCCATGATCCGGGCCTGAATCAGCTTTCTCTTTTTCCAGCCCGTTGCCCGAAGCACAAATTCCATATTATCATAAATACTCCGATCGTACAGCAACTTAAAATCTTGAAAAGCCATCCCTATTTGTCGCCTCAGCTTGGGTTTATCTTTGAATTTCAGCTTGCGCAAATGATAACCGGCCACCTGAACCTGCCCATCTGCGATAGGCACCCCCGCATACAAGGTTTTGAGCAAGGTGGATTTACCGCTCCCCGTCTTCCCTAGTAAAAAGACAAATTCACCGGGCATGATAGACAAATCCACCCCCGTCAAAACAGGCTCTTCCCCATAATTCACCCAAAGATTTTGGACAAATACCACCGGCACCATAGCTTCTTGTTGATTTTCCACGCGCTTAGATTTTGGCATACCTCCGCAAAAATACAACTTTTGTTTCAGATTCCGGCCAAAATGAATAGTTTTGTTGCCTTCGGCTTTCGGATGCCTTTGGCGTTCAATTCGTCCTTCGGACGTTCAAGTGCCTTTGGCGTTCAACTTGTCCTTCGGACGTTCAAGTGCCTTCGGCGTTCAACTTGTCCTTCGGACGTTCAAGTGCCTTCGATGCCCGCCTGCTGCCAGCAGGTTCATGGTCTTGCCCCTTACAGCCTTAAAGTCGGTAGAGCCAAATTTATTTGGCTAGTTTGGTAGCAGCCAAATTTATTTGGCTAATCGGTAGAGCCTTGGTAGAGCCAAATTTATTTGGCTAGTCGGTAGAGCCAAATTTATTTGGCTAAAAAAAATCAACAACAAATCGTCAAAAACTTTCTCAACTAGCGAAGCTTGCGAGCGAATCAACTCTTTCAACTTTCTAAACTAAAAGAATATCGAATCCAGAATCCCGAATGTCGAATAATGAAGTGAAATCCCCATAAATACCCAAATTGTCTCAACCTGCGAAGCACTCAACCACGAAGTCCGAAGGACAAGTTCTCAACAAGAGAGCCGAAGGCGAACGTCTCAACTTTCTCAACTTCTTAACTAGCGAAGCTTGCGAGCGAATCAACTCTTTCAACTTTCTAAACTAAAAGAATATCGAATCCAGAATCCCAAATATCCAATAATGAAGTAAAATCCCCACAAAAACCCAAATCATCTCAACCTGCGAAGCACTCAACCACGAAGTCCGAAGGACGAGTTCTCAACAAGAGAGCCGAAGGCGAACGTCTCAACTTCCCCCCCCCCAAAAAAAACAAAAAACAAAATATTTTCCCCAATAAGGCATTATAATTGATGATAATATAACTAAATTTGCACGATGGATATATCTGTTGTCATACCGCTACTGAACGAAGACGAATCTCTGCCCGAATTGGAAGCATGGATCCGCAAGGTCATGGAAACCCACCAATTTAGCTATGAAATCCTTTTTATTGACGATGGAAGCACCGATAATTCGTGGGCGCTTATCGAAAAATTGAGCCAAACAAATCCAAATGTCCGGGGCATCAAATTCCAACGAAATTACGGGAAATCTGCTGCACTCAACGTGGGATTTGAAGCCGCCAAAGGCGATGTAGTAGTCACCATGGATGCCGATTTGCAAGACAATCCCGAAGAAATACCCGAATTGTACCGCATGATTACCCAAGAAGGATTTGATTTGGTCTCCGGCTGGAAAAAAGTCCGGCACGACCCCATTTCAAAGACCGTTCCGACCAAACTATACAATGCCGTTACCCGCAAATTAAGCGGCATTTACCTACACGATTTCAATTGCGGGCTCAAGGCCTATCGCAGCAATGTCGTCAAAAGCATTGAAGTATATGGAGAGATGCACCGTTATATTCCGGTCATTGCCAAGTGGGCGGGATTCAGAAAAATAGGCGAAAAAGTCGTCAAACACCAAGCCCGCAAGTATGGAGTGACCAAATTTGGCAGCATCATGCGCTTCATCAATGGCCCTTTAGACTTGATTTCCATCATGTTTGTCGGCAAATTCGGCAAAAAACCCATGCATTTTTTCGGTTCTTTAGGAATGTTGGCCTTTTTTGCAGGTTTTTTGATTTTGTCGTATTTGACTTTCGCAAAATTCTATTACTTGGAATACGGGATAGCCGATCGACCTTTATTTTATTTTGGCATCTTATCCATTATTTTGGGTACGCAGCTATTTTTGACCGGATTCCTTGCGGAAATGATTTCACGAAACTCCATCCACCGGAACAATTACTTGGTGGAAAAACGTATTTAAAGGTGTAACGGTGTAACGGTTTAACGGTTTAACGGGTAGGCAGCCAAGAGATCTTGCTACTTGAACGCCGAAGCCACCTGAACGTCCGAAGGACAAATTGAACGTGCGAAGCACAAATTGAACGCCGAAGGCATTGAACGGCTCGAAGAGCCAATTGAACGTCCAAACGACAAACAAAACCCCAAAAACAACTAAACAAACATTTAGAAGCCAAGAATTATAACAAAGCCCCCATTTAAAGCGTAATATAGCTTTCGCAAAAAAAATATGACAATTAACAACACATTAAGACAATTGATATTTGTTTTATCAACCAAATATCCCTAATATTGTCTTTACAATACGACAAATGACCAATTATGGATAGGAAACTTTCACAACTTGCCAAGCAAGTAATCGCAAAAAGTAGGGATGAAGCCCTTAGACTCGGCCAAGATTTTATCGGGCCGGAGCACTTTCTACTTGGATTAATCAAAGAATCTGACAACCTGGCCGCCAGAGTGCTCAACGTAATGAACGTGGACATCGACCTGTTGTCCTCGCGCATCGAAGAAGAAATCGAATTCAACTCCGGTGGCTATGCAGGCTTGACCGTCGGCAAAATACCTTTGAACCGGAGAGCCGAAAAAGTACTCCGTATCACCTATTTGGAAGCCAAATCTATGAAAAACGACAAGGTTCTCCCCGAACACATCATGCTGACCTTGCTCAAAAATGAAGATAAAGTTTCTGATATCTTGCATGACTTTAGCTTGAGTTACGACAACTTTCTTGCAGAACTCAATTATGTCAAGCAAGAAATGGAAACCTTTGGCGAAACGGACTTTTTTGCGGAAGCTTCCAGCTCTGATGACGATGCTTTTGAAGGCGAAGGCGGACAATTTGGCAAATTCTCCTCTTCCCGTAAGGGCGAAAGCCGGTCCAAAACTCCGGTCTTAGATAATTTTGGGCGGGATATTACCTTCCTTGCGGAAAATGATAAATTAGACCCCATCATCGGAAGGGATAACGAAATTGAAAGGGTTTCCCAAATCCTAAGTAGAAGAAAAAAGAACAACCCCATCCTTATCGGAGAACCCGGGGTCGGTAAAACCGCCATCGTAGAAGGCCTTGCCCTTCGTATCAAGCAAAAGAGAGTCAGCCGCACACTTTTTGGCAAAAGGATTGTCATGCTTGACCTAGCCGCTTTGGTCGCAGGTACCAAATATCGGGGGCAATTTGAAGAGCGCATCAAAGCCATTATGAATGAATTGGAGAAATCCAGAGATGTGATTCTATTTATTGATGAGATTCACACCATGGTCGGTGCCGGTGGAGCAACAGGCTCCTTGGACGCTTCCAATATCTTCAAACCGGCATTAGCCCGGGGCGAACTCCAATGCATCGGCGCTTCTACCTTAGACGAGTACAGACAGTACATCGAAAAAGATGGAGCATTGGAGAGACGTTTCCAAAAAGTAGTGGTTGACCCACCTACCGCAGAAGAAACCGTCCATATTTTACACAATATCGCCTACAAATACGAAGAATTTCACAATGTAAGCTATTCCAAAGAAGCCATCGAAGCCTGTGTCTCCTTGAGTGACCGGTATATTTCCGACCGCTTCTTGCCGGACAAAGCCATTGATGTGATGGACGAAGTGGGCGCAAGAGTCCACCTAAAAAACATCCACGTTCCCAAGCACATCGAAGAATTGGAAAAACAATTGGATGAGCTCAAAGAACGTAAAAACCTAGCAGTCAAAAGCCAACAATACGAAAAAGCAGCCGACCTGAGAGATGAAGAAACCAAATTGATTCGTCAATTGGATATTGCGAAAGTAAATTGGTTGGAAGAAACCAAATCCAAACGCTATCCGGTCAATGAAGAACAAATAGCCGAAGTCGTCGCCATGATGACCGGCATCCCCGTTCAGCGGGTGGCTCAAAAAGAAAGTGCCAAACTCGTCAAAATGGATGATGATTTGCGCACAGGCGTTGTCGGACAAGACGAAGCCATCGCCAAAATCACAAAGGCCATCCAAAGAAACCGCGTAGGACTGAAAGATCCTTCCAAGCCCATCGGCACCTTTATCTTCCTAGGCCCTACCGGCGTGGGTAAGACGGAATTGGCCAAGGTCTTAGCTCGCCAAATGTTCGACTCCGAAGATGCCTTGATTCGGATTGACATGAGCGAATACATGGAGAAATTTACCGTCAGCCGTTTGATTGGTGCCCCTCCGGGATATGTCGGTTTTGAAGAAGGCGGGCAATTGACCGAGAAGGTACGTAGAAAACCCTATTCCGTAGTCCTTTTGGATGAAATCGAAAAGGCGCACCCGGACGTCTATAATATCCTATTGCAGATATTGGACGATGGACAATTGACGGATGGTTTGGGTCGCAAGGTCAACTTCAAAAACACCTTGATCATCATGACATCCAACATTGGATTACGTGATTTAAAGGACTTTGGACAAGGCGTAGGTTTTGCCACCAAAGCGAAGGTCAATTCCAGAGAAGAACACAACAAATCAGTGATTCAATCCGCCTTAAAGCGGACTTTCTCCCCCGAATTTTTGAATAGAATCGATGACATCATTGTTTTCAACAGTTTGAGTCAGGAAGATATCTTCAAGATTATTGACATCAGCTTAGCCGGGCTATTTGACCGCTTGAATAATTTGGATTACTCTATGGAGTTAACCGATGAAGCAAAAGAGTTCGTTTCCGAAAAAGGATTTGACCCACAATACGGCGCACGTCCTTTGCACCGGGCCATTCAAAAATACATAGAAGATCCCCTTGCGGAATTTATCCTCAATGAAAATCCACCCGAAGGCAGCCATTTTACCGCCAAACTCAACAAGGATAAAGACAAGCTGGTCATCGCACTAAAAAAAGAAGGGAAAGACAAGAAAGCCAGTCCTAAAAAATAGGATTTGTTCATAACTACATAAAAAGCAGTGCCGATTTGGTGCTGCTTTTTTTTTGCTTTTCGGCCAATTACTTGGCTTGATTGGTAGAGCCAAATTTATTTGGCTGATTGGTAGAGCCAAATTTATTTGGCTGATTGGTAGAGCCAAGTTTATTTGGCTGATTGGTAGAGCCAAATTTATTTGGCTGGTTGGTAGAGCCAAATTTATTTGGCTGATTGGTAGAGCCAAATTTATTTGGCTAATTGGTAGAGCCAAATTTATTTGGCTGATTGGTAGAGCCAAATTTATTTGGCTGATTGGTAGAGCCAAATTTATTTGGCTGATTGGTAGAGCCAAGTTTATTTGG
>JALVCY010000009.1 GCA_027009605.1 Saprospiraceae bacterium | reverse complement strand
TTTAATGCTATTTTCATGTTTTTTTTTTGAAACAATTGAAAAAAGTTGCAAAATTTTATTCCGGATGGCGGCTTAATGTTCAATTGTTGAGTTTGCTCCGAAAAGTCGGGGGTAGTGGTTTGTTCTAGAGTCCACAAAATTATGATAACAAGTGCAACCGAGACAAGGTGTCGCCCCGATGGGGCTTCTAGTATCGTTCGACGTTGTCTGTTACAAAGATATCGCCCCTACGGGGCTGACAACAGAGAAGACACAGCCGGGACGTCCATCCCTGAAAGCCCCATCGGGGCGATATCTTTGTAAGACTAAAAATAGTAGCGATATCAAGCTCCATAGGAGCGACACCACGCGGCATTAGGCCATTGTAGACCACTACATACGACTTTTCGGAGTGGACTCATCATGTTTCAGTTTTTGTTTTTCACGAGGTAGCCGGTTGAGTTAATGGCTTTTTCAATTTGTTGGATATTGGTTTTGGTTTGATCAAACCGGATTTCGGTTTGTCCGTTTTCGTAAGAAGTTTGGATACCGACGATGCCGTCCAGATTTTCTACAGCGTGATTCACATGTTTTGCGCAAGCATCACAAGTCATGCCGTCAATATGTAGGGCGACCTTTTGGATATTGGCCGATTCAACGACGATGACTTTTTGCCCGGTCTTTGGATAAAACAAATCACTATAATATGGAAATGCCAACATCGATAAAGAAAAAACCGTCACCAAAGCTAAAAATGTTTTAGTCTGTAGAAACGGGGTTTTGGCTTTTGTATCGCATTGGCAAGTGACTTCCTTTTGGGGCTTTAATTTTTGATACCAAGCAAATCCCAAGACCAAAAAGGAAATCCCCACCAAATAAGGCCGCAGCGGCTCTACCCAAGAAAAAGCAGAGGCGAATCCCGTCCCGCCGGCTATCAAAGCTAAAAGCGGCGTAATGCAACAAAGCGACGACCCGATAGCCGTCAATACGCCTGTCCAGATTAATTTTCGATTGTTTTTCATACGGTTTCTAAGATTTTATTGTCGTCAATCAATTGGAAAAACGGGGTAAAAATGTCTTTATATTTTGGCGCAAGCGAATAAAAAATAGTTTGCCCTTGTCTTTCCTTTTGAACCATATTTCTGTCCTTTAGCTTGCGCAAGTGTTGAGACACCGCCGAAATGCTCATCCCCAATATATCACTCAAATCACACACACAGAGCTTCTCTTCTCGAGCCAAAAAATACAAGATTTCTAAGCGTACTTTATTTCCCGCAAGGTGCAACACCCCGCTTAACCTATCAAAAGAATCATCCAAATGCCGAATTTGCTCTTTGCAAGCCTTAATCTGCCGGACATTGGCTTCCTGCCGGATACAAACGTTTTTTTCCATGGGGCAAAGGTAGGGGTATTTGTTTATTTTAGCAAATGCTAAAGTATAATTTTGTCGTTTTAATGACTGTGTCCTGCCCTATGGTCGAGATGAATTCCAAGTCATAGTAAATAGACGAAGAGAATTTGCGCCACATCCCCCCCGCAATCTCAACTGAGACGGATAAAGAATTGTCCTTGCTACCGTCCGTGACACCTTGCAACAGCAGTTGGCAAGGCCGTTAAGGATGAACCAAAACACCTGTCCTACAAATTTTTAATAGTCCTATGGCTTCATTTTTACAATAATGTACTTCATCTTAAAAACAGAAACTTTAAACACCCTAATTTTCAATAAAAGTGCACACTCCATCCCCCTATTTGGCGTAATAATCAGACAAAACAAGACTCAAAATAAATCGCCTGAATGACCACCATAAATAACTAGCAATCAATATTTTACACCTGAAAAATTGTCAGTTAATTTTTAATTTTAACTGCCATTTTTTCATATTTCAAAAATTTTCATGTCAAAATTTCTTTATATTCGCTACTGGCACACTTCATGATGGTAAAATTACGAATTCATCATTTAACAAAAAAAATTTAAAAAATCATGAAAACAAATAAATTAATGGTTATTATGCTGCTTGTGATGGCTCAAATAATATCTTCTTGTGCAAGCAAAGAAATCTCTTCTGCGCAAGCACAAACCACCCAACCGGTAACAATGCCGGCTAAGCCATCTCTATCTACAGACAGCATGAATGTCAGATTAAACCGGGAAGCTAATGACAAAGTACTGGAAGCACAAAAAGGAATCACCAAGGATGCGCTTTCAATGATCGAAGAGACCCAAAACACGGTCAAATTACTGAATGACAACAAAACCAAAGAAGCACAATCCAAGCTATACGAGCTCATCGGCCGTATGGAGACCTTGGTTGCCGCAAACCCCGGCCTTGATTTAATTCCTGTTGGAGCCAATTCTCATATCAATGAGCTCATTACAGACATCAATGTCATCCGGGGCATTACCGATGCGGCCAAAACCGCTGCCAAAAAAGGCTATTACCAAGAAGCCAAAAAGTTGCTTAACGGGTTGGCTAGTGAGGAGATTATCGCCACCTATTATTTGCCTTTCGCCTCCTATCCGGAAGGTCTGAAATTGGCTGCTGTCCTAACGAAAGAAGGTAAGACAGAATTGGCTAAATCCACTATTCTTGAATTATTGAATACAATAGTCATAGAGGAATTAACCATTCCCCTACCGGTATTAAAAGCGGAACAATACGTCCTTGAAGCCAGCTCTCTAAATTCTACGGATGACAAAGATGAAATCCTGCTTCTTCTTGACAATGCGGACTATCAGCTCAAATTGGCAGAAGCGCTTGGCTATGGCAAACGAAACAAAGACTATGGCGATCTAGCGAAAAGCATCAAATCGCTTAAAAAGGATATCAAAGCCAAGGCCACAAAAGAAAGTATTGAAAAATCCTTTGATAGTCTTAAAACTCAAATCAAAGACTTCAGAGCAAAATTTTTCTCTAAAGCCAAAAAAAAGTAAAAAACTAGTGCCTGGATACCAACATTGGGGGCATAACTTGCAGATTGCCTACGATTTTGGCACTCTTGGATAATTACAAAAAAGCAACAGACTTCTGCCTGTTGCTTTTTTTATATCGGACAACCAATATCGCCATCCCGAATAAAAATCGAAATTGCCCAAGCTATTATCTACTCCAACCAAAAGGCAAACTTTTACCCGCGCCCCCCCCTTCCATCCAACACCAAAAATCAACCATCATCTCGCTCGTCAGGCCTTGTAGGCCGCAACGTTCAAAAGTGAAGGGTTTTAACCTTCACATTCTAGATACCAAGACGAAATCAAGATGTAAGCCACCAAATATTATTGATTCCGCAGGTTAAAACCCTGCTTTTTGATTGGTGTAGGTCTGCAAGACCTAACCAGCGCAGTTTGGGTTTTTATTTGGGTGATTGCGAGATGATTTGGATGATGAGTGCCAATAGGAGATTAATTTGACCGACACAAAGATAAAAAAATATCCCCAACCTAAAAGCTCAAAACAATTCACGACCCGACCAACGGTCAGGATTAATTCCAAGTCAGAGTAAATAGACGAAGAGAATTTGCGCCGTTAAGGGGCGAGGCGCTACCGCCCGAGACGAACTAAAAATCCGCAATCAAACTCGATACATCTCCTTCCGGAAAAAGTGCTAACCAAAACATTAGGCCTTCATATTTCGATATCAGCCTAATGGCTTCATTATCAGCATCTTGAACCTTGTTATCCTTTAAAATCGAAGTTATAAAATCTTTTAGCTCGCTGTAAAAATTACGCACTCCTTTCCTGAATTTGGGGTAAGCGTCATACGCTTCAAAAAACAGGATAAAATACCGGGACATCCCTTTTTGCGAAAGCGCAAGAATCTCCGGTACAAAAACCAAGTAGAAGGCTTTGATGGCTTGCTCAATCTCTTCCCGATTAGACACTTGAATCTTGTCCCAAGAAATCTGTTGGTAGTAAGACAAAAAATATCGATCTATCACCGCATGATAGAGATGCTCCTTACTCGAAAAATGATGATAAAACGCACCTTTGGATAGCTTCGTTGCGGCCATCAAATCCGACATAGATGTATGCTTGTAGCCTTTATCTAGGAAGAGCCGAAAGGCGGTTTCTGTTATTTTCTCTTTTGTGGTCATTATGTTGGTTTGGCAATCTTCAAAAACAATCTATTTTGGCCAAAATGTATGAATTTCAGGAATAAATAAATGGTGAGTTTACTCCGAAAAGTATTCTAATGCAAAACCACCAAATTTTATTCTGTTTGGAGATTTTGTTCAACTGCTCAACTGTTCAACAGGGTAAACGAAAGAAAAAAATTAGAATATAAAAATAATCAATATCTTAAGGGCGCAGTCGGAGTTTGTCCCCATTAGACACTTTTCGATAATTTTTAATTGGCGCAAGTTTCCGAAAAAACATAAAAACCTAGGCTCATGGCTTTTATTTAGTTTTTTTCCACCCCCAAATTTGCTTTAAGTTCCGGAAGTAATCGGACTGCCGGGTGGCAAATTTGACCCCGCCAGCGTGGTACATGCGGGACATACATACACGACAGGCATAGTTTAGTTATGAATTTGTTCTGATTGAATTTATAACTATTTGGTTATCATGGATTTATGATACATAATTGAACGGTGATTAAACTCCAAAGAGTTCATAACCAACAAACATTCAATAGTCTTCTAATTGAATGTCGCAGTTGTAAGTCAAAAGCCGGGGTTCAACTTACGTAATCAGAAAAATTTAGTAACTTGCATCTCGATTTCATTTTGGCCTGGAAGTATTTCTTGTTAGAAAGAGTCAGGTCAGCGGAATCTGATTCATTGTTTGAATCTCATCCAATACTAAAAAAATCATTTTTTCTTGCAATGATTAAACATATTAAGCAGTTTGTCTCTAGAAATTCAGTTATTTGTTGGCTGGATGATTTGCTGTTCTTCCAGCATGGTGGAGAATTAGTCGTATGGTCTTCCAAGACTGATAAAATACAGACTTATGAATTACCTGTAGAATATCTTCAATTTATTTATGTTTCGAATAATCAGGTTTTTATTTTGGATGGTTTGATGCAAATTATTTCTATCCCTGACTGTGAATTTGTGGCTAGTCCACTCCCTTCTCATCTAAAGCAAGTTTATGGGGTTGACGATAATTATGCTTTACTAAGTGCAGGATATTTAAAGGAGTGGGGATTATTTGATTTAAAGACGGAAAAGCAAATATTCCTTATTGAAAGTGGACAGTGTCCAAGACTAGAACATGGTTTTCTCCTAACGTATTCTACAGTAGATGAAAAAGTTACTCGCTATTCAACTGATGACGGGCAAGTAATGTGGAGTGTTAAACCATATTTATATGAAGGAGAGCGAATAAGAATTGGTGTGAGTTCTTTTGTGGGGGTGCACAATGGTTTATTATATTTTACGGTAACTGTTGATACAAATCATGCGTCGGAAGAAGAAAGTGCCATAGGGCAGATAAATCCAAAAGAAAAGTATTATATTTCTGTTTTAGATGAAAAGTCAGGGGAGGTAATTAGAATTATTGGTAAATTTGACAAGAAATACCCCAATTCAATTAAGAATGAAGTGTATTCGGAGTACTATGGTGGAGGAAGTTTAAGGATGTTTCCGGAGTTAGAAAAAATTATTAGTGTTTCTGGAAGTATTTATTCTGAAATTAGTTTGGTTGATTTTTCAGTGAAGACTTATTCATTGGCAGATGATTTTATCTCCTTAAAGAAGAATTCGTGTTCAGTTTTTTCTAGGAATGGCAGGTTGTTGTATATGCTTTCTCGAAATTATTCTGGATTGCAGAATGGTAGTTTCCTTACTTTTGACATGATTTCTAAAAAATGTATTGATCGTTGGCAGTTGCCTAATGACTTACCTGAAGAAGAAAATTTTCTTCGTGCATTTTCGAAAGGTAGCACTTCAGGAAGTTATGTTGCAATTCCTGAAGTAAATGATACTATTCATGTTTTTGAAGTAATAGAAGAATTGGGTGACTTTGAAGATACGGAAGTGACCGTTGAAAAAAAGGACTTTTATAGCCAAGTTAAGAATATGTTCAAATCATTAATAAAAACTAAAAAGCTATAATGTTTTTGCATTGAGGGATTAGGTCACTCCCCCCCCGCATCTATAATCGACAGCTTTT
>JALVCY010000008.1 GCA_027009605.1 Saprospiraceae bacterium | reverse complement strand
AGAGGCTTGCAAAATCCAACTTTGCTTTGGCTTTTTGGGGACTACCGGAAAGAAAAAAGACCATCTCCAAAAAGAGACGGTCTGAATAGTGGTGGGCCCACAGGGACTTGAACCCCGGACCACCTGATTATGAGTCAGGTGCTCTAACCAGCTGAGCTATAGGCCCTGATTTTGGACTGCAAAGATAAATTGTTTTGAATCAATAGTCAAATTTTTTTGCTATGATTCGGCAATGAATATAGATATTTTCGAGCAGCCTGATGACTTAGGGCACGAAGAAAACACGTATGTCTGCCCCAAAAACAAAAAACCGCTTACATCCAAAGATGCAAGCGGCTTTTAGCTCATTTTTAATAATCCCAACAAATTTTGCGGAACCACCCGCATGTATAATCCTATGTTTTGAAAAGGCGTATTTTTTGAATACATCAAAAAAAAACACATTTTCGAGATACTTTGTTGATTTAGATACCCATAAAAGGAGCCGTATCTAAAGGAAAAAAGAAACACCCAAACCTGCTTTCAGTATTCAGGTGTCTCCTGGGTTTTAGTCAATCCTTACGGAGCGACTATTTTACCTGAAGCGATTGGAATGTTACCGTTTTCTATTACAAAAACGTAAACACCTTTGGATATGCTGCTTCGGGATAACCGGAATTTTCCGGTATGAGTTGATTGCTCTAACAGAACGCTCCCATTTATTCCGTATAGACGCAATCTTAAATCAGTTTTCGGGTAATCTTTTATTTCTATGGTCGTCTCCGTTGTAAACGGATTGGGATAGACATCTAGTTTGATATTGGGGTTGATGGGGTTGTGGACATCCACCATGACATATAACTGCTCCGTGTCTCCGCCTACAGTATGAAAAACACTATCGGTGGCGACGGCTGTTGGTAGGCCGATGTTGGCTCTAGTTGCTATTTTAGTGCCTACGTCATTGTTTGGTGTTTGACGGACTCTAAATTTGACAAAGCCTTCAGTACCCGGTAGGAGGGTGTCCAATAGGGTGAATTGAACAATGTTTTTGTCCGTAAGGGTGAAGTCATAAAGCACACTCGATGCACCGGGTTCAACGGAGACCATGTCAAGAAATGGGGATAGCGTGTCTTGTATCACTAATTCTGTTAACGTGGCCTCCGTAGTGTTTTTGAACCGAATCAAATACGTCAAATCGGTGTGAGATGTAATCTCAAATTCGGGTCCGTAGCCTTTGGGATGGCCTATAATCGTATTGGGAATAGGAGTATTCGTACTCTCCTGAACATCAATGGAATTGGATGGGTTGGCATCATCTTCCGCAAATTCTGTAACAGAACCCAGCATGGTTGAGCTAGTATAGCCATCACAACCTTCCAACGCAACGGTGGGATAACTTCTGCCCGGATGGTGCGGAGATTGATTGGCAATGAGCCGGTAAGTATGCCCGTCTGTTAATTCGGTCAAAGTTTTGGATTCGCTGACATCCAACTTTACATGGCCTTCTTTGCCCAAAATCATGTCTTCAATGATGATAAAGTCTTGGGTGGTCGTCATATCTGCTGTGCCGACATTTTGAACCACAAACCGGACAGAATCCCCGGCGCAAGTGCCGGTTACTTTTAGCGAAGACTGATCCCAAGCCGGCGAGACCGGGTCGCAGATGGTATTTGGGAATATTTCTGCGGAGACCGATTGTGCCTGGCCTTCAACGGTGCCGACACAACTATTTTTTACGTTGATATAAAATCTGCCACTTTGGTCGGTGTTGACATTGCCTATGTTAAATTCTAAATGCCGGCCATTTAATTGGGTTGGTGTCAAGTTACTCCCGTTATAGGTCATGAAAGTATCCAAGGTGATTTTGACGCTTGCGCCAAAAGCCGGAGCCGGCCCGTTGTTGCGATAATTTACCCAGTATTTGAAGTTTTGGCAAGGTGCTACATAGGCCGTAGAGACATCTACTTCCATGTGTGGACAGGCATAAGCGGCTTGTAGCAAGGTGGTCGGGATTACATTCTCTGAAAAAGGAATGACATCGACCGGAAAAGTTGCCGGAGAGCAAGCCGCTTTCCAAGCAGTGGTGCGGGGCAAGATTTTGATGGTCGGTGTATTGGTATTTTGGATGCTGAATTCATAAGAGCCGGTATGGTCACTAGTGGTGTATTGATACCATCCATTTTTTTCTATGCGTACCGGAATATCATTCAGACCAAGCTCTCCATCGTTTGTGGTGCAATCTTCGTTAAAATCATAGATGATGTCACCGTGCAAATAGGTGGTATTGACACTTCCGTAAAAAGCAAGGTAGGGCTTCTCGTTGACCAAGCTGTCAGCGACGACAAAACTATTGTCTTTGATAAAGTGAATTTTGGAAGTGGATGTTGCTTTTGCCAAAAATCTCAATTTGTAGATGATGGTTCCATCGGCAAGGCTGATATTGTTGTTTTCAAACCAGTTGGTTTTTATGATGCCTTTGCTGGGCTCGTTGACATCCGGTACAGAGCCGGGGATAGTGACATCAACCGGAGGCGTAATCAAGTCCAAAGAGTTGGTGTCATATACCATCGTATAAGCAAAGGCGGCAACATTCGTAAAATTCTTGACCTGAATACTGATGTCAATAGTATTGCCGGCTGTCACATTTCCGCCAATGGCTCTAAAGGTCACTTGACCATTCGCTTGCGCCAAAAGCAAGGAGAAAAGAATGATATGTAGGCAATTTTTCAGCATAGGTCGTTTAAAGAATTTTAAAAATCGGTAATCGGGATGGCCTTTCAGGCTTCTTTCGGTTTCGGATGATACAAATGTCAAGGGATAACTTGGAAGTCTCAAAGACAAAAAAACGGATTTGTTGACAAAAAAATGCTGTAAAAAGTTACTTTTCTTCATATTTTTAAATCTTAAGTAGTTGATTGTGAGTGTTTTAGTGTTTTGGTGCGGGCTTGCGGATTTGCTTTTTTGTTGAAAAAAAATTAATTTGCGGGATGCAAAAAAGTGTATTATTCGACATTATTTCTCATTTTGACCGCAAGGAATACAAATATATTCGCCATTGGCTGCACTCTCCGATTCACAACAAGCGTGAAGATGTCCGGAAATTGTTTGATTTGATGGTTGCATCGCCGGAAAAACCCATTTCCAAAGAAGCCGCCTACCAACAACTCTATCCTAAAACGGATTATAATGACGGACGTATGCGCCAAGCGATGTTTTTTTTGCAAAAAGCCCTAGAGGACTATCTCATCTATCAAGCGGTCGTTCAAGATGAGTTGTATCCTATTCGGACTTTGACCCATGTCTATCAGGAAAAACAACTGGAAAAGGCATTTGTCAAAACATTGGCGAAAGCTAAGCGAAAACTGGAAGCCTATCCGTATCGCAATCGACATCATCTGCAAATGGAGTATTTGTTGTTGCAAGAAGAGTACAACTTTGTCAGTGCGCGGGGGCGATTCCAAGAACTGAATCTTCAAAGTCTGTCGGATACCTTGGAGCGTCATTTCCTTGCGGAAAAATTACGGCATGCTTGTATGATGTTTTCTCACGCACGAGTGTATAAGGTGGGGTATGACATGGGATTGTTGGACGATGTTTTGGCGTATGTCGAAAAGCGGGGCTGGTTGGATCATCCGGCGATTTCGTTGTACTATTATAGTTATCGAGCATTGACAGAATCGGACAAAAGTTGGTTCGATGTGCTTTTGGCGGATATGAAGAAGTGGAAATCGGTCTTGCCCAATGATGAAGCGCATGAAATCTTATTGTTGGTTGTTAATTTTTGCATTGGCAAGATCAATGCGGGCGACAAATCTTATTACGAACAAGTCCTGCCCCTGTATCGTCAGGGAATCGAAGAAGGAACCTTGCTTATCAATGGTCGGATATCTCGCTACACCTTTATCAATATTATTTCTGCGGCCTTGTACCAAAAGGATTATGAGTGGGCAGAAAAGATGATGACGGAATACGCCCATTTGATTCAGGTGGGCTTTCGCGAAAGTACGGTCAATTTGTCCTATATCTCTCTCTATTACAACCAAAAAAAGTACAAAAAGGCGATGCAACTCATCAATGAGACGGTATTTGATGATATTTTGATGGGCTTGTTTGCCAAGACTTTTTTGGCCAAAATATACTTTGAACTGGGGCAAGAGCAGGTGTTGGAGTCTTTTTTGGATAGTTTTTCCACCTACTTGCGTAGAAAAGAAGTGATGGCCTATCATCGAGAGATTCATCGGGCTTTTGCGCTTGCGCTAAAAAAAATCCTACACTTGGACGTCGATGATAAATCCGGTCGAGCCAAACTCAAAGCAGAAATCCAAAATACAGAACGAATCATTGAGCGAGAATGGTTGCTGGGCGTTTTGGGCTAGCCAATATCCATAGGCAAATCCTAGTCCATTTAGACTAAATCAGCAGGGAGCGGGTATAAAAATTTATTTTTTTTGCAACTTTGTCGTTTTTTCACATGTTTAGTTCTATATTTGCGAAGGTGTTGTGCGCTTTTTTGCGAAAGTAGCACCGATTTCTTAAAGCATATTACTATGGACGTTCAAGACAGATTGCAAAAAATCCTAATAAAAGTAGGAGAGATGAGTGCAGACTTGGCTCAATTGCGCCGTGAGAATGATGCTTTAAGAAAGACCAATAAATTTTTGAAGTTAGAGGCTGAAAGTGGCGGAAGTGCCAACCTAGAAAAGGCATATACTTCAAAAGAGGAGGAATGTGGTATATTAAAATCCGAATTGGCCGGCGTCAAGAAGGATATAAAAGGGTACATAGTGGAGATTGATCAGAGCATATCATGGCTTAAACAATTATAAACCGTGGAAGATTCAGAGTTAAAGTCAATTAGGTTAAATATTGCCGGAAAATTTGTTCCGATGAGCGTTCACCCTTCTGAAGAAGAAATGATTCAGAAAGTGGTTAAAGAATTGAACGAACAGATCAACAAATTTCAGATTGATTATCAATTAAAGGACAAAATGGACGGAGTCGTTATGTTGCTCTTGACTTATGCCATTGATAATGCAAAAGCAGAAAACCTAAAGGCGAATACCCATGTTGAAGACCTTTTGACTAAGATTGAGCAATTGGTGCACGCTTAGTATTACCTTTCCTTCCCTTTTGTAGGGCTTTTCTTGGTTTTCCTTCCTTTGTTTGCCTGTGTGGCACAGCACTCTTTATTATATAACCTAAATAATTGAGTGAATTATGGATCCAATATCTATAGTCATCGGTCTGGTGATTGGGGCGGTGATTAGTTTTTTTGCTGCTAAGTCAATCTTTAGCAAAATTAATCAAAGCAAAATTGAAGAGATTAATGCTAAATCAGACTTAATGATCAAAGAGGCTAAGTTGACGGCCAAACGCATTGTGGATGAAGCCGTTACAGAAAAAGAAAAGGTGATTGCGAAAGCAGAAGCCTACAATGAAAAAATTAAACAAAAGAAAATTGAAGAAGCTCGGGCTAAATATACCAAATTGAAGCTCGATTACCAAGAGTACAAAGCACAGCAAAAAATTGAACTAAAGGAAAGACAGATTGAAGTCCGGAATTTAGAAAAAGAACTCGAACGCAAACAGGCAGCTCTTCAAGAAGAATTGGAAGAGATGGAAGATGATCGGGCGGAGTTGGAGCAGAGAGAAAAAGAAATTGACGCACTTAAGGCGACACTCGAAAAGCAACAAAAAATTGTCGCCGAAAAGAGAGAAAAATTAGAGAAAGCCAACGAAGAACGTATCCGTAAGTTGGAGACTATCTCCGGGCTGACTCAGGCCGAAGCCAAACAACAAATCCTAGATGCCGTAAAGGCCAAATCCGAAACAGAAGCCATGGCTATCGTCAAGGATTCTGTCGAAGCGGCTAAAGTCACCGCCAACAAAGAAGCCAAAAAAATTGTCATTCAGACCATCCAACGTATGGCGTCAGAATATACCATCGAAAATACGGTCTCTGTATTTAAGTTGGAATCCGACGAAATTAAAGGCCAAATCATCGGGCGTGAAGGACGGAACATCCGTTCGCTCGAAAGTGCTACAGGAGTGGAACTTGTCGTGGATGATACACCGGAAGCAGTGGTCATCTCCAGCTATGACCCCATCCGCCGGGAAATTGCC
>JALVCY010000007.1 GCA_027009605.1 Saprospiraceae bacterium | reverse complement strand
ACGGTGCTTAACTTGTTGACAATCAATACCTTAGTGAATTCTTAGTGGCAACTTCGTGTCCTTAGTGGTTAGGCATTACATTTTTCCTTACCACTAAGAACACTTAGATAACACTAAGTTTACACTAAGAAACTCTACAAATTCTTGGCTTCAGACTGCTAAAATTTGGGTGAGAAATAGTCCACACATAGGCTAACATATTATAAAGATTTTCTTTCGTTTACCCTGTTGAACGATTGAACAAAATCTCCTAACAGAA
Source organism: Saprospiraceae bacterium (assembly GCA_027009605.1). Taxonomy (GTDB): domain Bacteria; phylum Bacteroidota; class Bacteroidia; order Chitinophagales; family Saprospiraceae; genus HyVt-613. Next base: position 5,884 of record JALVCY010000007.1, on the reverse strand, counting down.
TATCGAATGCAGAACGCCGAATAATAAATGTTGAAGTAAAATCCCAAATCTCTCAACTAGCGTAGCGAATCAACTAGCGAAGCTTGCAAGCGAATCAACTTCTTCAACTTTCAACTCCCAAGCATCCGGCAATAAGCCCAAGAACAGACCACTACCGAAGCCAAAGACCAAAAGCACCACCGGCGCCCCCCAAAGACCAAAGACAAAAAAAATACAAATAAAAACCCCATCTCTTGAAATCATCTTTAAAACCCCGTATATTTGCCTACCCAAAAAAACGTATATTTGATTCCAATTGTGCTATTTCTTTCTATAACGAATTTCATAACGTGAAAAAACTCTCCTTTTTATTTTTCTTTTTTCTAGCCATCTTGCTGCAAGGACAGCCCAATATAGACGTTAGCAGTGATTATGAACTCAGTACGACGGAAGCCCGAAAGTACCAGACCAAGCTTTTAAGCTTCAAAAAAGAATTTAGTGGATCCAAAAAAGTAGTCAAGAAATTTGATGAAATCTGTGACGAAAGAGCCGACTATTTTAAGGAAATGAATGATAACCATCAATTGATGGCTCATGGGCAATTGGTGGACTTTTTGCAGTCAATTGTGGATAAAATCGCAGACAGCAATCCAAGTATAAAAAAGGGATATTTTAAGATTTTTGTACTCAGAAGTACCGCTGTCAATGCCCATAATCTAGGCAAAGGGATTATCTTTTTTAACCTAGGACTTTTGGCTAGAATTGACCATGTAGATGAACTCGCCTTCATTATTGGGCATGAGATGGCACATGACCAGCTCAACCATGTCTATAAATCGACGGCAGATCAAGCCACATTCTATAAAACAAGATACAAAGCCATCAAAAAAGCCGCAAGAAAAAAATATGGCTCGGCCACCGCACAAGAAGCGGTCATCACTAAAATCCTAGCTTCGATGGGTTTGCATAGTCGAAAAAATGAGACTTTAGCAGATGAATTGGGTGCCAAATTGGTCATCAAAGCAGGCTTTGGGCGACCGGGAGTGATTCAGGCTCTAGCCCTACTGCGTGAATCTGATGAGCCTATTTGGAAAGACACCGTCAATATCCAAAAAATGCTTTCCACGCCGGATTATCAAATCAAAAAGAAACACCTAAGCCAAGTCGATGCCTATGCCCCTTGGTCTCAGATGGAATCCTTGTATGAAATCCCGGACTCGCTCAAAACCCACCCCCATTGTGATGACCGGATTGACCATATTAAAGAAGCCCTTGCGGACAAAAAAGGGAGCTTTGCTGATTTTGCGCAAGCTTATCAAAAACTACAAACGCTGATTTTGCATGAATACTTACAGTGCTTTTTTGAAGAAAACAATGTCTCCAGAGCACTCTATAATGCGATGGTAGTCAAGCAATTAGGTGATGACAGCCCGTTTTTGGACGGACTCATAAACTGGTGTCTTTACGATTTGTATTTTGCCATCAAGCAGCAAGATTTCAGTGCAACAGTTGATTTTCCGGACAGCAAATTTTCTAAGGGATACAATAAAGTATTGGAATTTTTGCAAGCCCAAAATTCATCCAGATTTATGAAAATGGCCAACGGCTACTATCATACGCATTTGGCGCAAGCCGATGACTTTGAACTAAAAAAAATAGTCACCTTATATAAAACCTATCTTGAAACGGATAAATTAAAAACCACTCAAGTCAAAAAAGCTCAGATTAAAAATGGTTTTTATAAGGATTTCATTCACCAACTTAAACAATAAAATGAAGAAATTTTTCAAGCTCCAGTTCTTATTACTTGGCTTTTTCTTGGTAGTAGGCACTTCGATGCAGGCGCAAAACCGAGAATTTACACACGTCAAAAAAATCAGCATGAATGGCGTCCAAGCCATGAAGCAAAATGATGTCGTCGTTGGCTACTATGCCTATTTTTATGTAGAAAAAAAGGATCGCAAAAATTTCACATTCCAGCTAGACATAATGGATGTGAACCTTAAAACGACCCACAAAATCAAATTCACAAAGCCTCGCCGTTCCATTTTGTTAGAGACACAATTTAATGGGACACATTTTTGCTTTACCTATCTAGATATCAAAAAGAAGAGCCTGACCAGCAATATCTACGACATGAACGCCAAATTAACCGGGACCAATGTCATTGAAGGGCTAGATCGCACTTCCATCCAACTCCTATACCAACAGCAACAGCTGGAGGAAGGTTATTATTCCGGTACTTTAATCCCCATTCCGAATAAAGGTTTTGCCGTGGCTTATACAAAGAAAGACTCCGGTCTAAAGGTAAAAATCGACATGTTCAACAACAAAGGCAAGAAGAAATGGACAGCGGACTCCGGTGTAAGCAAAAAGGCATTTGAAATATTTTCTCCGTTGTATTATTCGGAAGACTATTTGGTGGGATCCATTATGACACGCCCCGGACGCATGAGCCAAAAAATAACAGAAACAGTGCATATCTTTGACAATAAAACGGGCAAACTCCTAGGCAAAGTCAAAACCGAAAATGCCAAAGCCTTTTTTGCTGTAAACGGCGTGGATTTTGACAAAGACAAAGGCGAGTTTTTTATGTATGGCACCAAATATGGTCGCAAGAACAAAAAACCTGACTTTAAGCACCAATTGGGTTTATTTGTAACTTATTTTTCTCCCAAAGGAACTGTCTCTGACAAGCACTTTGCTTTCTGGGGAAAAGACATTATGAAAAAGGTCAAAGGAAAAGACAAAGCTAAAATCAAAAAAGGAGCCTCCGTCATGTTGCATAATATTACCCGAACCAATACGGGTAAGTTTGTAGCAGTTGGGGAATTATTTAACAAAGAAGCAAGTGCCTTGGGGATTGCCAGTAAAGTGCTAAGTAAGGGGCAGTCTAATACTTCTGTGGCAAAAGTTGTTCTTTATAACATGCTTGTTTTTGAATTTGACGAGCACTTCAAGACAGAAAAGGTCTCTGTTATTGAGAAACCTAAGCAAAACGTCCAACTTCCTGCCGGTTATGGGTGGGTAAATGAAGGAAAATTGGGCTATATCTTAAAGGCGTTGGGACTATTTGACTTTGATTTTTACACCGCCAACTCTGACCGCTCTAGCTTCAGCACAGTCTATACTAGCTACAACCGCGGCAAAAAAGGTCGAAATGGCAATCGCTACACCATCGGTGTCATCAGTTTGGACGAAGACGGCCATGTAGTCAGTACAAAAATGAGTTTGAAATCTAAGCCTACAGCATTTACTGTGTTGCCAGCCAAACCCGGATATGTCGGGGTCTTTGAATACTTCAGAAAAAACAAAACCGCTAAGATTAGAATCGAAAAACTGGATTTATAACGTTCTGATTTCCGATTTTCTTACGAAAAAAAGCAATGGCATCCGTCATTGCTTTTTTTTGTAACTGTTTAGGTATCCACTATTTTGGTCAAAAAATGCCCTTTTTGCGCCTGTTTTTGCTAATTTTTTTTCACGTAGGAACGCACGGCCGTGCGTCCCTACGTCAACATCCACCAAAATGCCTATTTTTTGCCTTAAAAATAGGAGCACCTAAATAGTTACGCTTTTTTTGCACCATAAAAAAAAGCCATCCCGTTTCCCATTCCACAAAAAAAACTTATCTTTGCAGCGATTTTATCCGCCGACGATGGCACCATCATAACAAAAGAAAGAACAAATCAACTATGATTGAAGGATTTGAACAAATAACACACGAAGAATTTGCTCAACTAAGAGATGCTTTACCGATGATTGCAGCCTTGATTGGTGGTGCAGACGGCAATTTTGATGCGAAAGAAAGGTATTGGGCTGAAAAAATAGCCAACATTTACAGCTTTTCCAAGGGCGAGCCTTTGGATGATTTTTTCAAAAAAGTAGCGGATCATTTTTCCGTAAGAGCCGACGCAGTCTATAGACACCACGAAGATTTAGAAGAACGCAATCAATTCCTTTCCGAAGAATTGGCCAAACTCAACGACATCTTCCCTAAGCTCAAGCCAATGGATGCCTACAAATTATATCGCTCCTTCTTGAAGTTTGCGGAGGAAGTGGCTCAAGCCAGCGGCGGTATTTTCCGTATGGGCAGCATAGACGCTAATGAAGCCAAATGGATTAAGCTACCCATGATTAAACCGATTCCAAAGCCGACTTCTACTGACGAAGCTTAGGCTAATACCGCCAACAAACCACCCGGCTCTGCTTCTGTCCCTGTCCCATTTTCAAGGTGGTCACTTCTTTGGCTCGGACTGATTTAAGCAGTTTATAGACGGTGCGGAGATTAGATTGTTTGGAGACCAGAGTCGTAAACCACTTGATGACAAAGGGATAGTGTTTGCTTTCTTGAATCATGGATTTGATAAAGGCGATTTCTCCGCCCGGATACCACAATTCCCCGCTTTGTCCGCCAAAATTATGGATAAGTGGCGGATTTTTTTGGGCTTTCAAGTTCTTCAATTTACGGGTCGTGGCCTTTTCCGCTTCCGCAAAAGACGCATGAAAAGGCGGATTGCAAATGGACAAATCAAATTGCTCTCCACCGTGGATAATACCCCGAAAAAACCGGCCGGTATGGGGTTGAAAGCGCAATTCCATCGCCCCTTCCGGAAAATCATTTTCGTCGATTATTTTTTGGGCGGAAGCCAAGGCCTTTTCATCGGTATCTGTTCCCACAAAAGACCATCCGTATTCGCGCCAACCAATAATGGGATAGACCGCATTAGCCCCCACCCCAATATCCAAGACCCGTACATCTTGACCTTTCGGAATCCGTCCCTGATTGGATGAAGCCAACAAATCCGCCACGTGATGTATGTAATCCGCCCTTCCGGGAATCGGTGGGCACAAATACCCTTCCGGAATATCCCAATAAGACAGCCCATAATCTTGTATCAGAATGGCTTTATTCAGCATCTTGACCGCTAGGGGGTCAAAGAAACTAATGGTCTTTTCCCCTTTGGGATTGGTGGTCACGTGGGGTTTCAATTCCGGGCAGCTACCGGCAAGAGCATCTAAATCATACCGGGATTGATGCTTATTTCTTAAGTGGAGCTTGGATTTCTTTTTATTTGACATGGGGCAAAGGTACAGAAACTAAGTTTCCAAAAGTTGGAAAGTTTTTGGGAAGTTTAATCCTTGTGAATCGACAAATCTAAATTACGCCGGTTGATAATGATAATTAAACACTAAAAATTGTTAATCTTTTCTATTGCAGAAAGTTATGTATGAGTATTTTTTAAATGAAACTTTCTTGCGTTTCTATGGTATTGGAAACACTTAACACTCTACTTTCAAAAGCCTGTGGCGCCTTCTCGCTTCGCTTGCTGGGTTCAGCTTTGAACTAAAGTTCAAGAGCCATGGTGGCGCAAACTCGCTTCGCTCTTTGCTACGTGCTTGCAACTAAAGTTGGCAAGGCCATTACGGCGCAAAATCGCTTCGCTCTTTGCTACATAGCCTAATAAATTTGGCTACTACCGACAAAACAAGAGCCTACAACTAATCCCGCTAGGCATAATCCACTCCACCGGAAATTAAAGCGATGAACAAAATTTTTTCTGTTTACCATAAGTCTCCCTTAAATAAAGGGAGATTTAGAGGGTTAACCATAAAGGCGAAAACAGAATAAAATTTTGTGGAAATTAGAGCTAACTACTACATCCGGTTTCTCGAAGTAAACTTTACTTTCGCGAAGTTCAAGCCCAATTATCTAGGTTGATAACTAGCCATCAGAGAGTTTTAATTTTTTCTTTGTCAGAAAATTATGTCTGAGTAAATTTTTTAGGGAATCGCTTTGTTTTTCTTGGTCAGTGAAAAGATTGACATCCTACTTTCAAAAGCCTGTGGCGCCTTCTCGCTTCGCTCGACGGCTACAGCTTTGAACTGAAGTTCAAGAGCCATG
>JALVCY010000006.1 GCA_027009605.1 Saprospiraceae bacterium | reverse complement strand
CGAGAGCTCGATAAAGAACTGATTATCATCTAGTTATAATTAATGATTCTTTTTTTTACAATCAAGATTTATTCTAATTTTTTATGTTAAATCAGTTTGTTATTTGTCGAAATATAGGGGACAAAACCCGACTGCGCCCCAAATAAAATTTGGTGATTTCAGGAGTCAACCACAACATCCGGCTATTCGGCGTAAACTGTTATTCTGACCATTGCACCTTCTTGACTTTTCGATGTTTTTCATGTAACTTACCCACCGTTTGGCTTTGGCTCTAACCGGAGATAAAGTAAAAAACAAATGTAATCATAGCCCCTTGATTCTTAAATAGTTACAAATTAAAACACTAAATCATGAAAAACATCTTTGTACTCATCCTGCTCTTTATGGGGCTAAATCTCCCGGCTCAAGACATTGTTTGGAAAGATCTTAGCAAATATGCAAAAAGGGCATTCAGGCATAAGCTCATTAAAATGGATGACGGTTCTTTATTGGATGTGGAAGGGAAAAAAGCAAATTTGGGGCTGGGACGTCCATCTTTTGTACGGTACGATGCCCAAACACTCACAGAGCAAAAAAGAGTAGCCTATAAACTTAAGGAGAAAAATAGATCAACTGTCTTGGGGGTGGAACAAGTAGGCCATAAAGTGTACTTGTTTGTAGTAACTAGAGCCAAAGATAGAAAAACAACCGGCCTTTATGTTGAAGAAATAGACCCCAAATCACTTCAAACAAGCCATCGAAAAGAGCTTTTAAAAGTGAGTCGCAGAAAGAAATCAATTACAACCGTGCGTGTAATTACAAACTTTCATGCCGATGATGGAGCCGACCGTTTTTTCTATGATATTTCTCCGGATTCATCTAAAATTGTTGTGGGCGCTAAATCTGAAGCTAGGCGAAAAGAACCTACCCGTTTTAATGTTGCCGTATATGACCAGAATATGAAACAATTGTGGACAAAGGTGATTACAATGAAAAACGCTAATGATAATTTTTTCGTTGGTAAGATAAATGTTGATAACAATGGGAATCTCTTTTTCGCTTCTTGGGACGAAGACAACCTTTTCTATGAAGTTGAAGATGAAAGCCTATGGGTGCATACTTATTTGGATAATGGAGAAAATTATCAGAAATTTCATATTTATGAAAAAAAATTGGTTTTTCCCAAAAATCCGAAGTTATGGGCTATAAAACCTGGAGTTTATAACCTTGTCAGTTCTTATCGCAAAAGAAAATTAAATGGTAATCTGGGGTATTTCTTTCAACAGATTGATGCCAATCAGGGGAATTTGCTAGAGCCTGTTCTCAATCCTGTCAAAGAAATTGTTCCCGCTTGCAAGAGTGTCTGTTTTGATAAATCTACCGGCAAGAGCACCTTGTTTATGGAGGATAATAAAACGATTGTAGCACAAACACGACATGGAGCTTTTTACAAATATTATACTTCTTCATCGATTGCGATACTACAGTTTGATGAAACTGGTAAGCTGAACTGGCATCGCATAATTGAAAAAGACCAACAGGGCTCCTATAATACTAGGCTTATTTCTTTTGTGAAGGTTTGTGAAAATGATAAGTTTCATATTTTCTTCAATGATAATAAATCCAATGTGAGTAGGCGGAGAGAACATAAAAAGCTCCGTCAATACGCAGGGCGGAAAGATGTTGTTTTTAGATTTGATATTTCTAGGAATGGAAGGCTATCTAGAGCAAAAGTATTTCTCGACGGTGATAAGCCGCCTATTTTGACTGAAATCTACCACGTTGATGACAAAAACTATATCATCTTCACCAAAAAAAATATCGGAAGGTTAAAATTTTAAGCCGGATTTCACGGACTTTTACACAGCCCAAATCGGTTTACCGGTTTGGGCTGTGTGTTTTTTAGCTTAATTCCGCAAGGGCTTATTCGTCGTCAACATGTGCTGAATCCGTTCCAAGGTCTTTTGCGTACCCAACAAACTCAAGAAGGCTTCCCGCTCAATATCCAAGAGATACTGTTGAGAGACTTTTTGCGGGCCGGTCAAATCACCGCCACACATCACATAAGCGACTTTTTGAGCTATCAAGGCATCGTGCTCACTGGCGTAATGTCCCAATTTGAGTTCATTGACTGCCATATACAAAGCCCCCAAGCCGCGACGACCCAATACATAGACATCATCTATTGTTGGCGGTACATAGTGCTTGGCGAGTTCCAAGACTTTTTCCTTTGCTCTGGCAATCGCCTTAGGCGTGTTAATCACCATATAATCTTTAGCGTGATCCAAGTAGCCAAAAGTAAAGGCTTGGTCAGCCGAAGTGGCTACCGAAGCCAAGGCAATAGTCTTAAATCTTTCTATCAAGGTAGGGATTTGCACCTGACCCGGGTCAAATTCCTTAGCCGCCCGTAAGGCAAATTCCTTCGTGCCGCCGCCACCGGGAATCAGTCCGACCCCGACTTCTACCAATCCAATATAGGACTCCGCACCCGCCATCACAGCATCCGCATGCATAGACAATTCACAACCCCCACCAAAGACATAGCCCTGAGTGGCTATCACCACAGGAATACTTGAGTGGCGCACACGCATCGCTGTCTGTTGGAATAAATCAACCGCCATGGCCAATTCATCAAATTCTTGCTCATAAGCCAACATGGCGACCATCATCAAATTGGCACCGACCGTAAAATTCTTAGCATTATTACCTATCACAATCCCTTTCCAAGGCCCTTGCTCGGCAATATCTATCGTCTCATTGATGCCGCGAAGAATCCCTTCTCCGATAGCGTTCATCTTGCTCCGAAATTCCAAACAAAGCACGCCGTCTCCAATATCATGTACCTGTACTTCCGGATTCTCAAAGATTAATTCATTATCCCGATAGTAATCCAAGATGATGATACCTTCCCGTCCGGGAATAGATTGATAGGACTTAGAAGGAATGTTATAATATTTAGGTTCTTGATTCTCAACAAGATAGAAAGATTTTTTGCCGGAAGCGACCATATCTTTAACCCATTGGGCGACGGATTCACCTTGGGCTTCGGCCATTTCAATACCTTTCTCTACGCCGACCATATCCCAATATTCAAAAGGCCCGGCATCCCATCCAAATCCGGCCTTCAAAGCATCATCTATCGCAAATAAATCATCCGCAATCTCCGGAATACGGTTGGAGACATAAGCAAATAGTCCGAGCAAAGACTGCTTGACCAATTCTGCGCCCTTATCTTCCGCCCTAAAAAAGTATTTAATTCTTTGGGCCAAGCTATCCATTTGTTTGACGGCGGCCAAGCTGGGCAACTTTGGTTTTTGGCTAGGCTTATACTCCTTGGTATCCAGGTCTAGTGCCAAAATAATTCGCCGTCCGTTTTCATCTTTCTCTTTTGTCCTTTCGTAAAAACCTTTTTTGGTCTTATTGCCCAAGAACTTATTGTCAATCAAGAATTTAAGGTAATCCGGAATGATAAAATTCTCCGCTTGCTCATCATCGGGGCAATTTTCACGAATACCATTAATCACGTGTACGGCCGTATCATGTCCGACCAAATCCCCCAATCTGAAAGTCCCCGTCTTAGGTCGCCCGATAGCCGGCCCGGTCAAGGCATCTGCTTCGGTGATTGTCAGCCCTAATTTTTGCGTAAGCTGATAAATCTTAGCCATAGAATAAACCCCGACCCGGTTGGCAATAAATGCCGGTGTATCCTTACAAAGCACGGTTTTTTTACCCAGATACTCATCTCCAAAATCCATGAAGAAATCGACCACTTCCGGCTTAGTCTCCGGTGTAGGAATGATTTCCAAAAGGCGCAAATACCGTGGCGGATTAAAAAAGTGCGTACCCAAAAAATGTTTACGAAAGTCTTCACTACGTCCATCCAACATCATGTGAATAGGAATCCCCGAAGTATTAGAAGAAATCAAAGTCCCCGGAGTCCGGTACTTTTCAACTTTCTCAAAAACCTGTTTTTTGATGTCCAATCTTTCGACAACCACTTCAATCACCCACTGACAATCTTTGATATCCTTCATATTGTCATCAAAATTACCTGTCGTAATCCGGGACGCAAAAGAGTTATCATAGAGTGGAGCCGGTTTGGATTTGATGGCTGCTTTTAGCGATGCATTGACAATCTTATTCCTGGCAGCAGGATTATTTTTGTCTTCTTCTTTGATATCAAAAGGCACAATATCCAATAGCAGCACTTCATAGCCTGCATTAGCCAAATGACAAGCAATACCGGAGCCCATGACACCGGAGCCGAGAACCGCAACTTTCTTTATTTTAATCATATTCCTTTTATTTGATTTGGAAACCGAAAGTTAGGTAGTTTTGGGCAAATAGTTATGATTTCCTTTCGGAAAAATTAGAAAAAAATGTAATTCGGACGTTTCTCCTTGATATACGACCCAACTCAACACACATAATTTATAGCTCTTCTCACCGCGTACAACTTTTTTTCCGCAAATTCCCGCATTCTCAACCGGCGATGCGCTCAACCAAAAAGTCCGAAACGTCTCAACCTAGAGAGCCCAAGGCGAATAACGGTGTAACGGTGTAACGGTATAACGGTCTAATGGTAGCGACTAGGTAAAATCTGCGAAAATCCACAAAAATCTGCGTCATGAAGAACGGTGTACCGGTCTAACGGTGAGTCTGCTCCGAAAAGTCCACTCTGCCAGAAATTAAAGCGATGAACAAAATTTTATTTGGTTACCATACGGTTTCCATTAACTAAAGGGAAACCTATGGAAGGGTTCTTAAAAAGAAACCAAATAAAATTTTGTGGTCTCAAGAACAAACCACTGCACCCGACTTTTCGGAGTAAACTCAATGATGAAGTAAAATCCCCAAAAAAAAACAAATCATCTCAACTTGCGAAGCTCTCAACCCGAAGTCCGAAGGACGGTCTCAACCTAGAGAGCCGAAGGCAATTAACGGTGTAACGGTATAGCGGTTTAACGGCTGGGCGGCTAAAAAATCTTACAACTATACCAATTACAGAATCCCAAATATCAAATAATGAAGCAAAATCCAAAACAAATAACCACATCTCTCAACTAGCGAAGCGAATCAACTCCTTCAACTAGCGAAGCTTGCGAGCGAATCAACTAGCGAAGCGAATCAACTTCTTCAACTCTCTCAACTACCGGAATATCGAATGACGAATGTCCAATATCGAATAATGAAGTAAAAATCCCGATAAAAACCCATATCATCTCAACCTGCGAAGCACTCAACCCGAAGTCCGCATCCACGATAGTAATCGGGACAGTCTCAACCTAGAGAGCCGAAGGCGACCGTTCTCAACTTTCTCAACTAGCGAAGCGAATCAACTTTCTCAACAAAAAAAACAGCAGCATTCAAAAAAAACACCTATCTTTGCCCCCGCTAAAGAAGGATCGATAGTGATTCCATTTGGTAACCATAAAACTTTAAAATGGCAGAATATTTAACAAGTGAGAAAAAGAAAGAAATTTTCTCCGAATTTGGTGGATCTGAAACAAACACAGGCTCCACAGATGCGCAAGTCGCTCTATTGACTTATCGTATCAACGAGTTAGCCAAGCACCTTCACAAAAATCCTAAAGACCACTCTTGTCGTCGTGCTTTATTAAACATGGTAGGTAAGAGAAAGCGTTTTTTGAAGTACATTGCTAAGAAGGACATTGTGAAGTACAGAGAGCTTACTGCAAAACTAGGTATTCGTAAGTAATTACCCCATACCTCAACAATCTACAAAAACAACCACAGGCGCAAGTTCTGTGGTTTTTTTTTGCACAATGGGGAAGGGCGAATTGCATTCGCCCCGCTATCATATCCAATAATGAAGTAAGTCAAGCACAAATGCCCTAACCACCCAAGCATCCACCGATTTTCAAAATCTACGACAAGACACAGCCTCTATCATCAGGTCACCCACAAAGCCCGGTGAACACAAGATTTTGGAAATCTACGACAAGACAAGAGCACGACAGAAAAAAACAAGCGGACATAGCGGCTGTGGGTGAGTATCTCAACCTTAGCGAGCATCTCAACTTACTCAACTTCTTCAACTAGCGAAGCTTGCGAGCGAATCAACTAGCGCAGCGAATCAACTAACGAAGTCCGAATCCACGATAGTAATCGGGACGAGTCTCAACCTAGAGAGCCGAAGGCGAACGTCTCAACTTTTTCAA
>JALVCY010000005.1 GCA_027009605.1 Saprospiraceae bacterium | reverse complement strand
CACGGAACAAAATTTTATTTGGCTACAATGCATAGTACAGCGTGGTGTCGCTTCTAAGGAGCTATATTTCTACTATTTTAGTCTTTATAAAGATGTCGCCCCAATGGGGCTCAGGCTTATGTATTTCGGTTATTTTCTCTGTTGTCAGCCCCGTAGGGGCGACATCTTTGTAACAGACAGTATCGCACGATACAGGAAGCCCCAGCGGGGCGACACCTTGTCTCAGTTGCACTAGTTATCATAAAGATTCTAAATAAAATTTTGTGGCCCCAAGAACAAACCACCAGACCCTACTTTTAGGAGTAAACTCAACGATTGAAAAAAATCTCCAAACAGAATGAAATTTGGTAGTTTTGTATGAGAATACTTTTCGGAGTAAAGCCCAAAAAAAATACCAAAACTCCTTCAGCTAGCGAAGCGAATCTACTCCTTCAACTCCATTTGGTAAGTCAGAAAAAGTAGTCCAATATGAAAAGAAAGCCGAAGATTACAGAGGCTATGCCATTGGTGGTGAAAAAGGCTAGATTGACCCGGCTTAAATCATCGGGCTTGACAAGTAAATGCTGGTAAACTAAGGAGACCAAAAAGACGATACCACCCAGCCAAGTTAACCAGCCGATTTGGGGGTATTGCGCTTGGGTTAGATACAAGGCGTAGGACATTACGATAGCGGTAAAAAGATGGGTGATTGTAGAAAGTAGGAGCGCCTTGTCTGTTCCCAAATAAGTTGGTACTGACTTGAGTTTCAAGCGTTTGTCAAATTGCTCGTCCTGCAAAGAATAAATAATATCAAAACCGGCGACCCAACTAAAAACGACTACTCCATACAAAATGGGAAGTAGCGCAAAATGCCCCGTAACAGCTAAATAGGCGCCCACCGGAGCTAGCGCTAATCCGATGCCTAAGACATAGTGGCTGAGCGAGGTAAAACGCTTTGTGTAACTATAGCCCAATACCACTATCAACGCTACCGGAGATAAGGAGAAACATAAAGGATTGAGCATCCATGACGCCCAGATGAATAGCAAAACATTGATAATAATAAAAATCAAAGCATTTTGGGGACGGATGATGCCGGCCGCAATTTCTCTGGTGGCAGTTCGTGGGTTGGCCTTATCTATCTTACGGTCGGCATACCGGTTGAAGGCCATGGCGGCACTTCTGGCAAAGACCATCGCCAAAACGACAAAAAGTAAATTGCGATAAGGAATGTGACCACCTGTCCTTATCACACCTAAGAAAAAACCGACAAGCGCAAAGGGTAAAGCGAATATCGTGTGGCTAAATTTGATTAAGGACAGGTAGTTTTTGAGCATTACTTCTTTTTCCTTTTTACTTCACCGGTTAAGAAAAGAACTGTTTTGACCGGCTCTGTATTGGCGGTAATGGTGACCGTTTTGCTGACTTTTCCAGGTCTTCCCTTGGAGTCAAATACGACGTCAATTTCTCCGGTTTCTCCGGGTTGGATGGGGTCTTTGGCGTAGGTGGGAACGGTACATCCACAACTAGCTTTGGCATTTTGGATGACGAGGGGCTCTGTACCGACGTTGGTAAATTTATAAACGTGTTTTACTTTTTTTCCTTCATCAACGGTACCAAAATTGTATTTTGATTCTTTGAATTGAATCTTGGTACTAGGCCCTTGGACTTCGATTTTGTTGTCATTGTTTTTGTTGATACGGTCTTTATCGGGGCCATTGGTTACGGATGGGTTTTCGAGTTTAGCCTTGGCTTTTTCTCTGATTGCTTTTTCTTCGCTGGATACATTGTTGCAGCTAGCTAAAAGGAAAAGACCCAAAACGGCTACAAAAAAAGATTTTACAGACATGGTTTGAATTTTTTGGTTTAAAGTAACGGTTAGTAATGAAGAAAAAATAACCGACTCCAACCTATTTGTTCTTTATACCTTTTTGAATTCCGATAGCTATTGGAATCTAAAAGAAAAAATAACTGTGTATTTTGGAGCACTTTATTCTTCATTGCTTGGCATGAAGTATTTTGATTCAAAAGTTGATTACCAAAGTACTTCGGTTGATTATTTACGATTGAAACGCAAAGTTATTGCGCTTTTTCTTTATTCCAAATTTTTTTTGCTTTTTTGCGGTTGAAACTGTAGGTATCTATTCCGGGCTTCAAACCACCGAGCCGGCTCAGATGCTTAAAAATGGGGGTCAAAAGTAACAATAGAGCCGGATTTTCCAACCAAAATACCCAAGTCCGGAATGACATCCAGGCCCTGAAATTCGATGTCCGGAAGGTTATTGCCGACCGTCCAATGTTCGCCACCATCTGTGGTTTTCCAAAGCAGTCCATGTTCGCCGGTAATAAAACCATTTTGGTTATCTATAAAATGAACGGCACGAAAGGCGGTCTTTTTGGAATAGGTGTTTTTCTTTTGAAGGAAAGTCCAAGTGGCTCCGGCGTCGGTTGTTTTTAGGATGGAACCAGCATTTCCGACGATATAACCGGTATTATGAGAAGGGAAATCGACGTCCATGAAAAAGTCACCGTAGAGGGGTAGTCGTTTCCATTTTCCGGAAGGGGATAGCTTCAAAACGACACCATATCCGACCGCAATGGCATTGTCCTTATCCAACATTTTGACAGCACGGAGCGAAAAAGGGAAAGTATCCATTTGAATGGTTTGGGCATGTTTTCCTTGCCGAAAAATAATCCCGTTTTTGAAGGCTACACCGGCTACCGTGATACCGGTCGAGTCATTTAAGAAATCAGCATCCCGAAGAATGTCAAAGCTTTGAATGAGTCGATTGGAAACCCATGGTAGGAGTGTGTCATTGGGATGGACCAAAAATTGTCCCGTATAGCCGCCCGTATAGAGATTGGCTTGGTCATCGAGTGTGATAAAATTCAGTCTTTTGGGGGCAATGCTATCAAAAATGCGTATGGTTTGTTGGTTGATAATATTTACATAAATGCCTGATTCCCAAGTGATTCCCCCGACGATATGCCAATTGTCAATGGATTGTATTTTGACGGAAGTCAGTTCTTCATTAAAAGGGAAATCAAAAAAAGCCCAAGAAACTGTTGCTTTTGGCTCTTTTCTGCAAGAAAAAAACACCAAAAGAAACAGCCCAAGGGCAAAGGAAAAAATAACTGAATTATTGTTTCTGTTCATTTTAATTATTCTTTACAGAATAATTAAAAGGAATAGAAATGATATTTGTTTTTAGTCCGGTCAAAAGAGCCGGAATCTAAACGTCTATTTGTGTGCTACTCGCTTGGGAGCAGTGGGAAAAAAAGCATGGCCATAGTGAACATAACTCTTATCAGTAAGCAAAGGAAATTTGTACTGTTGAGCAAAAGATTTAAGGAAGGCGGTCATTTCGTCTAAAGGCACGACCTTAGAATCCGGTTTTAGGTAATAGGCAATATGCTTGATACTGCCGTCTTTGTTCCAAAAGACATTCATCCAAAGCTGGATGCCGTCCACGTCGTATTGTACTTCTTTTGCGTAAGCTTCCATCTCCTGTAGCATACCCATCCATTTGGAATAGGCGACTTGCATGTCCCCTTTGCATTCATCTAGGAGCATATTAGAATATTGTTGGGTCATGGCATCATATTGATCGGCATGATCGCCTAGTACAAACACGACCGGTAAGTCTTCCTTTGAATTGACGGTAGGGCCTTGCGCAAAAATTGCCGAAGAGATGAATAGGATGGCCATAATAGAAAAAAGATTTCTCATTGAACTTAAATTTGAATGTGGATAAAAAATATCAACCCAAAAAGGCTGAAAGCATCAGAAATTAATGCGAATCGGGGGGAAGCACATCTCATAACAAACAAAATGGATGCCAAAAAAAGACATAAATCCACACTAATTAGCAAGTGTAATGCAAATATTCGTACCAAATCTATGAGTGAACGTAGATTATGTATGGAAAATTGCTAGAATAAGAATCGAAATGGTTAACTTCGCCTTTCGAATTTAGCAATTTTGCTCCAAATATATGATTTTTTCTATTAAGAAGGGGCAAAATGATGAATCAAAACATATAACAATGGTAATAGACATCATTTTTTTCATATCTGCAGCCTATGGCTTTTATGTGGGTTACAATAAAGGCATCATTAAGACTGTATTCTCCACCTTATCTATCGTCCTTGGCTTGATGGCAGCGATGAAGTTTTCACCTTACATGACTAGTTTTTTGGAGGATACTTTTGGGCAATCGGCTTTGATGTTTATTGCCGGTTTTGTGGTTACTTTTGTGGGTGTGATGTTATTGGTTCGATTGTTGGCCAAAACGGTAGAGGGGATTTTTAAGACAATTAAGATAAACGTTATAAACAAAATCTTGGGTGGGGCGCTGATGTCGGGATTTTTCATCTTACTGTTTAGTATTTTGGTTTGGTTTGGGAATGAGTCGCGGGTAATCGATCAAAAGACGAAGGAAACATCCTTCTCTTATGTCTATTTAGAACGGATTCCTATCGAAGCCCGCGGACTATTTATGACCCTGAAACCGGTATTTAAGGACTTTTGGAATTATACTTTGGATTATATGGATAAGATTAAAAGAGCCGGGTTGGAAGAGCAAGAAAAGACCGAAATCAAGGATTTGCCACAGGAAGAGTAGATATTGCGCTACCAAGTAATTCTTCAGGACAAATCATTTTGGCTATGTAAGGCTGTTTTTTATCTTGCAGGCATCCATGTTGAGTCGTTACCATACAAAAATTACTTTGTCTGGAGTACAAAAAAACGGAGGCCAGTTGCGCTAGCCGTCTTGGGCTGAAAGGTGTGAATGACCACTCAAATCAGTACATTCCTATATTTTTGGTATATTATATTTGTTTTTTTTATAAAAAAAATAACCATGAATTAGGGGTAAATAGGTTTGTAAAATCACGAATGTATCTTTTTTTTTGAAAAATGTAATATTCTGATTATTAGTTAGTTATCCTTTTTTTTTGTTGTTATGTGACATCAAAAGGAAGAGTAAAACTAGCTTTTGTTTATTGGGATGAGCTCAAAGGGAAAAAAGAGCCTAGTTCTAATTGCCTATTAGTTGGTTTCCCGCAAGGGTATTATTTGCCTTTTATTGATTAAGTACCTATCTTTGTGGTATCCATTCCAACCATCGATTACGATTGTATGCATCCGCATACCCTTTGGCATAATGCTTTTACTAATTTACTTAAACTCCTAAATATTCTTCCATGGACGGAAAATTTACACGAATTCTTGTTTTTCTTTCTGCCTTCTTTCTTTCATCTACCTTGTTTGGATTTACTGTCCAGATTAGCTCAACCAATGTAACATGCAATGGCGCTAATGATGGTACAGCAACAGCAAACATAGTAAATGGAAACGGCAGTACCTATACTTTTAGTTGGAGTACAGGTGCAAGCGGACAACAAATTAATTCATTAGCACCGGGTAATTATTCGGTTACCGCAACGGATGCTAATGGTGCTACCGCAACTAGTAGCGTTTACATTTCTGAACCTGCGCCCTTGAGTGTTCAGATGAGCTCTTCTTATGAAACTTGTGATATCAGTCATGATGGTACAGCCGGAGTGCTGGCTTTTGGTGGGACTCCCGTTGGTTCTTACGATGTACTATGGAGTGACGGTCAAACCGGCTGGGTGGCTTATAACCTAGCCTCCGGTGATTATTCAGTGACCGTCACAGATGCAAATGCTTGTACTGTGGTTGGGAATGTTACTGTGGAGCCTTCTCCGGAAGGGATTTGGATTAGTACCCATGCGACAGATGTTTCTTGTGCAGGGGATTGTGACGGTACTTCTATTGTTATGCCCATGACAGGTGTACAACCTTATACCTACGAATGGAACAATGGTCAGACGACCCAATCAGCTACCGGCCTTTGTCCCGGAGACTATCATGTCACCGTGACAGATGCTAATGGTTGCTTTAGTGTTGGTAATACCACAGTGAATGAACCACCAGTCTTAGACGTTACGACTACATCAACTCCTTCGGGGTGTGCCGGTACAAACACCGGTTCTGCTTCTGCTTCCGCAAATGGGGGAACGCCCGGATACGGCTACACTTATAGCTGGTCAAATGGGGGCACCGGAGCAACGATCATGGATTTGGCACCGGGCGACTATACCGTCACAGTGACTGATTCTAACGGATGTAGCGCAACGAGTACCGTTACAGTTGGTCAG
>JALVCY010000004.1 GCA_027009605.1 Saprospiraceae bacterium | reverse complement strand
TCCGAAAAGTCCACTTAGCCGGAAATTAAAGCACTGAACAAAATTTTATTTGGTTTGCCATAAGTCTCCCTTCTTAGGGAGATTTAGTGGGTTAAAATAAAAGAGAAAACCAAATAAAATTTTGTGGGCTCAAGAACAAATCACTACTCCCGCTAATTATGTCTGGGATTACGACAAAGGAGCGTTGTGGGAGTGAGATAGGAGTACGAATACGTGGAGATATATTAGGAAAATTTAGGAATTGGGAATTGCATTTGTTCTCCGGTGGTGCCTCCATCGGAGAACAAGTTTTATTAAACATTTTAAATATTTTTCAAATGGGAAAAAACTTATTTACTGTCGCAGTATTATTGTTTGGCTTATTACTGGTCAAAGTTGGGAATGCTCAAGATTTTACGGCATTGTACTCATATACGTATAATACAATGCAGGAAAAATCGGGTAATCATCCAAGCTTAAATGGCATGATGATTTATTACAGATTGATTACCCAAGGAAATCAGTCTTCTTATTATATGACACAGGCTGATACATCAAAATATAATAGGGATGGGGCTAATTATAGAAATATTATTACCTATTTGAAAGATAATAGAATTCTAAACGTGGATAATTTGCTTCCTAATCACGCCAAAAGTTACAGCTTACTTGATTACAAAAATCTGAGCCCAAAGAACAAAAGTATCCTGTTTAATGGGCACAAAGCCATTTTGGTAACCGGCACGGTCAATGATGAGGAAGTGAGTATTTATTTTACGCCGGAGATACCGACTCCGTTTGGGCCTTCTATCTATTCGGGTTTGCCGGGTTTAGTCGTCAGGGTGGAGACTCCGAAAGAAATAATACAGCTTGTCTCATTTGAACAAATGAAAATTGAGAATTATCCTTTTGTCGATACGACTCAACTTACCATCGTTGATGAGAAAACATACGATGAAATGAGAACGAAAGTTATTTTTAAAAAAATGAGAGAAAGACAGATGAAATTAGATAAAGATTAGGTAACTATTTTTTGACGTAGGGACGCACGGCCGTGCGTCCCTACGTCAAAAAAAACACAAAAAGGCCTATTTTCTACCTGAAAATTGGGGTGTCTAATCTGTTACAAGATTAGTTTTGTTTTAATGAAATTCTTCGTTGTGCTAAGATATTTATTTTTAATTATTTTTACTTTTTTTATCTTTCAAGATGATGCTTGTGCCCAGATATTGCAAGGAACAGTGAAAGGAGAAAATGAAGACTTAATCGGGGCTTCCATAATTCTTTATTTGGCTGATACTAGTAGTATGGTCGGTTTTGCTATTTCCGGGGAAAAAGGGAAATGGTTGATTGATAATATTGCTAGAGAAGGGATGGTTTTAAGTGTATCTTACTTGGGTTTTGATACGAAGTATATCGCTATCGACTCCTCAACGCTGAAAAAAGAGTCCATCTCCATCAGATTAAAAAGGCACGAAGAGCGGTTGAATGAAGTGGTGGTTAAAGCAAAGGGGATTGCTGTAGTCGTAAAAGGAGATACCATCAATTATAATGCAAAAGCTTATCAAAATGAAAGTACTCAAACACTGGGGGATGTTTTAAACAATATGCCGGGGCTGGAAGTAGGGAAAGGGGGGGATATCCTCTACAATGGCAAAAGGGTGGATAAGATACTGCTGGAAGGAAAGGATATTCTTGCCGATCAACATAAATTGGCGACAGAAGGAATACAGGCTGACGATGTCAAGTCCATAAGAATCATAAAGCATTATCGCCCGTTTAATGAGCAATATTTACTCTCTAATTCAAATAAAGTGGCGATGGATGTTCGGTTAACCGATGAAGCGTTGAAGAAGGTAAACGGTGATGCTGAATTATTGGCAGGGTACAGATATAAGTACAAAACAAATGCAAACCTATATCGGGTAAAAGAAAAATCTGGTCTAACTATTTTTGCTCGGGCCAATAACATCGGTGAGTCCAATATGTCTTCCGGTGATTTCTTGAGTTTGAAAGGAAATTTATTCCAAGCGCTGAAAGAGACGAAAGGGGAGTTGTCAAAATTGATTCCCGAAGGTTTTATACCCGGCAAGGATGTTCAGGAAAATTATGACAATGTCATTTTAGGTAACTTAGAAATCAATAAGTCAAAGTATAACACTACGAATTTTGTCACCATGTTGAACTATGCCTACAGGGTGAGAGCATCCCATCTGCAAAGATTCTATGATGGGGTTTCGGTGTCTCAAACAGGAACTCAAACTAGGGAGGTTGCCTTTCCCTATCTGTATTCTAAGTTTAAACGGCAAAAAATGCTGACAAACAGCAAGGGAAATGTCACCATCGAAATTCCTTTTTATACGGATTTAAGCACTAACAATCAGTATTATCAAGGCGAATTGGCCTTCCAAGATACAGATAATTATTTTGAAAAAAGTAAGCAAAATTTCACTATTGCTCCGGTAGCAAGATATTATAAAAGTTTATCTAAAAACCGGAGCTACTTTATAAATAGCCAAATCCTATTGGAGCGTATCGAAAATAGATTGTCGCTCCGACAGAAAAACAGGTCTTCTATCAATCAAAGTAAAAAAGAAAGGAAAGAGAATTTGGGGTTTGATTTTGGGTATGTGAAAAAGGGGAAAAATTGGGAAGTAGAAGGACAAGCAGGTACGAGATTGAACTCATTAAATATGCAGCTTCATTCGCCGGACAGCTTAATATATAATAGAGACTTTCAACATGTCTTTTGGAGTGCCAATGCAGTGTTGGATCTACGATATGAAAAGAATAGGTGGATGGAGAACTTTCGATTAGAATCCGGCTATAACCATCATAGCTTGGATACGATTATTGGCAAACAACTTTTTAATTCTGATTTTACCGTAAGGTATAGCTTTCATCCATTGCATTTTTTCCTTCTCAATCTTTCCTATCACCAGCAGGAACTGCCCTACAATTTATGCTATGACACTTATGAATATCTTGATGCTAACACGGTTAAGTATGGTTCATTAATATTAGGGAGTCTGAGTAAGACAACCGGTGTTAACTTGAGTCATCTTTATTTTAACCTAGGGAATGGCTTTAGGTCGTATTCGATTGTGAATTACAATTTTGTTCAAGATCCAATGCACCCTGAGTTCAGGATAGAAAATGGGGTGTTTCTTCAATCTTATTTGCAGGCGGAGTCTCAAAGGAATTTATCGTTTAGGAATGATTTGGATTGGGAATGGGCTTCAAAGAATATAAAGTTTAAGCTGTCCACTTCATGGAATCGCACGCATACAAAAGTATCCAAAGAGTTAAAGGTCAAGATGCAGGGATACATGCAAGCATTTGGAATTCAATATAATCCCCGGAAGGCGCTTGAATTGGAATATACGTATCAGTTGAATCGTTATGCAAAAAATCAGAATCAAGCGACTTTAGGTCAGAAGCAGGAGTTTAAAGCCATCTATACGAAAAGGCCTATCCGGCTGGAAGGGGATTTTTGGTTGCAAATGTTCAAAAGCAATGATATTTCCAATCGGTATAATCATCTGGATATAAAATTGGAATATAAATTGAAAAATAATTGGACACTAAAGCTATCCGGAAAGGATGTTTTTAATCTTAGGCCTAAAGAAATTTATTCTTATAATCAAACAATTGCCTACTACGAAATGGTTCGGTATAATCGCTTTCCCGGAAGTATTATTTTGGGTGCCGGAAAACTGTTTTAATCCTAAAAACGTGACTATTTTTTTGGTGTAACGGCGATTTCAGCCTTGAATTTGGCGACTGAAGTCGCCGTTACTCCAAACCTACTTTTTTCCCAATTTTTTAAGTTCTTTAAAGGCGGCGAGTCCGCAATCCAAAAAGGATTTGTAGGCGGCGACATCGGGCGTAAAGGCTACCGGTTTGTTGAGCAAGGTGACGCCGTCGTTGTCCATTAGGACGTAGTAGGGTTGGGAGCTTTTGCCGAAGTTGTTGACTTCGAAGGCGGCCCATTTGCTGCCTACGGTACGGAGTTTTTGACCGTTATTGCGGTCGAGTAGGAAGGCCTGTTTGTTGTCGGGGAATAGGCGTTCTTTGTCGTCCACGTATAGGGAGACGACTACATAATTATTTTGCAGGTGCTCAAAAACACCGGGTTTGTTCCAGACATTTTCTTCCATTTTACGGCAGTTGACACAACCATAACCGGTGAAGTCCACAAAGACGGGTTTGCCTACTTTTTTAGCGTAAGCGACCCCTTCATCAAAGTCTTTGAAGCAGTTTAAATCATAGGGACATTCTTTGTGTCCGCCGTCTGCATTTTTCTTACCAAAATAATTGTAGTGTACCGGCGGGGCGAGTCCACTTAATAGATTCATGGACTTGTAGTTGTAAAGCCCCTTGGCCATGTACCCGACAAATAAGAGCGATAAGATCCCTAAGCCGAGTCTGAAGAAACCGGGAGGCTTTGGCCCCTCACCTTTGAACCTGAAAACGCCTAAATGATATAAGCCCAGCCCCAAGAATATCAAAATCCACAAGACCATGAATAACTCAAATTTTAGAATCCCCCAGTGCATCACCATGTCTGCGACAGAAAGGAATTTTAGCGCAAGCGCCAACTCTAAAAAGCCTAAGGTCACTTTTACATTATTCATCCAAGAGCCGGACTTGGGTAGATTGTTGAGCCAAGCCGGAAACATCGCAAATAACGTAAAGGGCAAGGCTAAAGCCAAGGAGAATCCAAACATGCCCACCAAGGGCTGCACCGGAATAACACCGAATAAGGCATTGGTTCCGGAAGCGGATTGCACCAACAAGCTACCGATAATCGGCCCGGTACAGGAGAACGAAACAATCGCTAAGGTGAAGGCCATAAAGAAGATGCCGATTAATCCACCGCGGTCAGCGGCTTTGTCGGATTTGTTGGCCCAAGAGCTAGGTAAGGTAATCTCAAATGCCCCAAAAAATGAAATAGCAAAAATGATAAACAGGACAAAGAAAATTACATTCATATAGACATTGGTCGCCATGTCATTTAGGATGGTCGGCCCGAAAATACCGGTCAATATCGTGCCCATACTTACGTAAATGAAGATAATTGATGCGCCATAAATCATGGCATTTTTTATCCCCTTTTTGCGATCCGTGCCCCCTTTCGTGAAAAAACTAACGGTCAAAGGAATCAACGGAAAGACGCATGGAGTCAATAACGCAAATAAACCGCCGGCTAAACCCATCAGAAATACCCACCAAAGCGAGCTCTTGGAATTGGTCGAACCGGTGCCGCCACAATCATTAATACTTTTGTTGGAGTCAATATCCCGCTTGGTAGCGAAATATCCCTTAAAATGCTTGCTTTTTTCGGCGGCAAAGGTGTTGGCGGCAGCCGTGCCGTCCAATGGGACAGAAAAATCCAATTGTTGGTTCATGCACTTGGAGTCATCGCAAGTCATGTAGTCGATGTATCCGTTGACCGGTTTGGATGGGTCCTTGACGGTGATTCTTTGGGTGAAGGTCGCCTCATGCTTGAATTTGCTGACATTCATCTGAAAGACCTTATCAAATTTGGTGATTTTATTGGCGCTTTCTTTGGCAATGCCGTGCGGTTGGGCGTTTTCTTTATCGAAGGTGAAGACTGTGGGTAGGGGGCCGTCGTCACTTTCTAAGGTCTGGGAATACAGTCCCCAATGGTCTTTGATTTTTGCTTTAAAGATGATGTCATAGTCGTTGCCTTTTACTTTTTTGGCTGACCAAGACCATTGTACGGGTAGGCTTTTGTCTTGAGCCGGAGCGGATTTGGGGGCGGGGGCTGCCGGTATCGGAGTAGGCTTCGGCGTGGCTACTTTAGCGGTCTTCTTTCTTTTTTTTGTGGATTGTTTTTTCGGTGTTTTTTTGGGGGTATATTTTGGGGTAGATTTAGGGGTGGATGAGCGGGGTGGGGTAGTGGGTTTGTGGGTTACTTTAGGTTTGGGGCTTTCCTTTTTAGGTTTGACTTCGACGGGTGCTTGTTTGGCGGGTTGTGGGGAAAAGGAGAAGTCCACATCCGTTGGTGGCAAGCAGGTTTTGTCATTGCAAGTCATAAAGGTCAAGTAGCCGGTAATTGGCTTGGTGTAGTCGTTGACTTTTACTTTTTGGGTGAAAATCCCATCTTCTACATATTTGGTGATATTGATATTGAAAACCTTATCAAAGCCGGATTTTTTATGTCCGGATTC
>JALVCY010000003.1 GCA_027009605.1 Saprospiraceae bacterium | reverse complement strand
AAACTCAACAGTCCATTGATAATCAAATAGTTATAAGAATGGGATACACAATTTGGCAAAAAAAATTAGTAACTATTTAGGAGCCCCTATTTTAAGGCAAAAAATAGGCATTTTTGTGGATGTTGAAGCTACAATTTTTGAAGCGTAGCTGGGCTACGTGAAAAAATTTTAGCAAAAACAGGCGCAAAAAGGGTATTTTTTGACCAAAATAGTGGGTAGCTAAACAGTTACAAAAATTAATCTGTCGTGTAGGTAGTCCGCACTCAAAAAACATCCCGAATCAAATCCGTCAATTCTTCCGGACTATTAATATCTCTATAACGGCCACTATTGGAGAAGGTCACACTGCCGGATTCTTCGGAGACGATGATAACGGACAGGTTGGTGGTCTCGGTTAATCCGATGCCGGCTCTATGTCTAAGGCCGTATTTTTGCGGAAGTGCATCATTCTTGGAGATGGGGAGTACACAGCTGGTCGCCAAAATCTTATGGTTGTGGATTAAGACGGCTCCGTCATGCAAAGGGCTTTCCTTATTGAAGATGCTGAGCAGGAGTTCTTCGCTGATGTCGGCTTGGATGATTTGGCCGGTTTTAGCTAGGTCATCGACATTGTTTTTGTTGCCGATTATGATGAGTGCGCCCCAACGTCTGGCTTTCATCCGGAAGACAGCTTTTACGATTTCGTTGATGTCTTTATTGTCAATATCGCTAATTTCACCGGCCATGGGGGTGATGAATTTGTTGATAAAGTCAAATCGACCATGCAGGGTTGTCTGGCCAAGATAGAGTAAGAATCTCCTTATTTCCGGCTGAAAAATGATGATTAAGGTGATGACGCCGATATTGGCTATTTGGCTGATAATCAAGGAAGAAAGATCCATTTCCAAGAATCGCATCAACCAACCGGCCGAGAAAAAAAGCAATACGCCCAAGACAATATTAAAGGCAATACTTCCCCGCAAAAGTCGATAGATTTGATAAAACAAATAACCGACCACCAAAACGTCTAAGACGTCCCAAATGGTAATGGGTAAAAAGCCTATTTTTATTAAAAAGATGGACATATCGACGCTGTTAGAGCCAGATTATCTACAGAACCAACAAACTTGAACGAAGAGTCGCTCAAGTTTGTTGGTGTAGGTTTAGTTTAAGGGGGTGTTGGTATTGTAGAAGAAAAAGGACAACATATCAGCGGATTCTTGGATGACCTTGTCTGTTGGTTTTCCGGCTCCGTGTCCGGCTGATGTCTCGATTCGGATTAGGATGGGCTTGTCTCCCATTTGGTGGGCTTGAAGCGCAGCCGCAAACTTAAAAGAGTGTGCCGGTACGACGCGGTCATCGTGGTCACCGGTCATAATCATCGTGGCCGGATAGTCGGCATCCTTGACATTGTGTACAGGCGAATATTTGTAGAGATAATCAAATCCCTTTTTGGTTTCACTCAAACCATAGTCATAAGACCATGCCCGGCCAATGGTAAATTTGTGGTATCGAAGCATGTCTAATACGCCCACTCTAGGAAAGGCTACCCCAAACAACTCCGGGCGCTGGGTCATGCAAGCCCCGACTAGGAGGCCTCCGTTAGAGCCGCCTTCAATGGCCAGATGTTCCGGTGACGTAAAGTGATTGTCAATTAAGTACTCAGCGGCAGCAATAAAATCATCAAAGACGTTTTGCTTTTTTTCTTTGGTACCATCCAGATGCCATTGTTGTCCGAATTCACCGCCCCCGCGGATATTGGCGACTACATAAATGCCGTCATTTTCCAAAATCAAAGAACGCACTAAACTAAAACGGGGCGGAATAGAAATATTAAATCCGCCATATCCATAGAGTAGGGTGGGGCGCTTGCCATCCAATAATAATCCTTTTTTGTAGGTGACAAACATGGGCACTTTGGTGCCATCTTTACTTTTGTAAAATATTTGGCGGGTCTCGTAGGCATCACTATCAAAGTCAATACCTGATTTTTTGAATATCTTGGTCGCTCCGTCTTCGGTGTTAAATTGATAAATCGTATTCGGGCGAGTAAAGGAGCTAAAACCAAAGAATGCTTCGGTGTCTCCCTTTTTTCCCGTCAGGGAACCTACTGTGCCGATACCGGGCAATTTTAGGTCATACGCCTTGGAGCCATCCGTGTTGTAAGCCACGATTTTGGATGATGCATTGTGTAGGTAGTGGGCAAAGAACTTGTCGCCAATAAAAGAAATGCTCCGTAGTACATCTTTGGATTCGGGAATAATTTCCTTCCAATTTTTCTTGCTTGGGGCGTCCGCATTTACGGCGATGAGTCTTTGATTGGGGGCGCCTTCATTGGTTAAAATGTAAAGCATATTGTTGATGTTATCAATGACGCTAAAGTCGGACTCCAGTTTTTCGGTAACGGGGACAAACTCACTATTGGGGTCGGTTAAGTCCTTGATAATCAAAGCATTGCCGCTCGTGGATTCGGCCACCGAAATAGCTAAATAATGCTCGTCTTCTGTCGTGTTGCAGTAAAAATTATATTTTTCGTGGGAGCGGTCGGCGTAAACGAGTTGGTCTTCACTTTGGTTGGTGTGGAGTTTATGGTAATAGACTTGGTGAAAGAGGTTGGCGCCTTTGAGTTTGTCATCGCTCGTGGGTTCGGGGTATCTGCTGTAAAAAAAGCCGTCTTTGTACCAAGAAATATCAGAGAATTTGACCCAATTGATGGAGTCTTTCAGGAGTTGGTTGGTTTGTAGGTCTTTGACTAGGATGGTTTGCCAATCGGATCCGCCTTCGCTGATTTGGTAGGCTAAGAAGTGTCCATCTTTCGAGAAATCAAACCCACCAAGCGCAACAGTACCATCTTTAGAAAACTTATTGGGGTCTAAAACGACTTTAGGAGTGGCTTCCAAATCGTCTTGGACATAGAGCACGCTTTGATTTTGAAGGCCGTCATTTTTGAAAAAGTAGTACTTTCCGGCCACCTTGGAAGGCGGAGAGAATTTGGCATAGTTCCAAAGTTTGGTCAATCGTTTTTTGATGGTATTGCGAAAGGGAATTTGGCTAAGATACTTATCGGTGATTTTGTTTTGTTCGATGACCCATTTTTTGGTTTCTTCGGATTGGTCATCTTCGAGCCAACGATAGGGGTCTTTGACCGGAGTGCCGAAGTAGTCATCGACGACATTATCTTTCTTGGTTTGCAGGTATTTCACGGGAATTTTTTTGTATTGGACAGAGGGGGCTGTGGTCGAATTTTTGGCGTTTTCGTTGCATTGGGTAATAAAGAAAGCCAAAGCGAAAAGTAGCAGGTAATTTAGTCTCATGGATGTATTTTTCTGAAAAAAACAAATTGTCTGCAATTTTAAGGAAAATTTAGCATTTGATAGGGGGATGTGCGATATTTCTTTGGTTTTTGTATCCGGAAGCTTGGAAGTATCGTACTTTTGATTTAGAAAGGGAGATAGTGAAGGGTTATGAGTACTAAAAGAAAATAGATTTATGAGTCAGATTTTGAAAAAATCAGGGCATTTGGTGTGGGTTCGCCAAGTCTTTTGCGTGTTGTTGTTGCTATTTATGGGTCAGGAGACCATTTTGGCGCAAGACATCGAAAAGGTGGAGCTAGATTTAAGCAATGCGGTATTGGTTTGGCAAAGAGCTGCCACAAAATTAGATAATTCCGTCAGAGATTTGGAGCAATTAAGAAAGCAATATGACGAAATCCAGCATGCCAGAGAATGGATGGAAGCGGATTTGCAGGCTCGCCGTGACCGAAAGGCGCCTAGAAAGGAAATCCGAAAGGCAGTCAAAGCTTTTCGGCACAGCACAAAGAAAGTAAAACGGGTCACCAAATTATTGAGAGCCAAGGAGAAAGAAATCAATCACCTAAGTGCACAGGTAGAAAAACAAAAAGAAATCGTAAATAAATTGACTTTTGAGCAAAAAATGCTGGAAGAAGGACATGGGGATTCCGGAAAAAAAGTGTATTCGGGATATTTTCCGAAGTATAAATCCTTCTATCATGCACCTGCCAAGAGAGATTTGCTCCGATATCCGCCACCGTTTAAGTGTGTCAATGCTTTTGATGGCCAAGACCCGGTGTCTAAAAAGCATCGTATCGAGCAGTTGGATAAGGTTTTTTTTACCAAGCACCCGGATAGATATCCATTGATTGACGGGGAGCCTTATTTGACTTGTTCCAGTTATTTTACCTTGCTGGAAGGGGGACAGTATTTTTTGAATTTGGAATTTAAGATTCATACGGTCAATCCCCGGCAATCATTTGGTTATTTGGAGCGGGGAAGTCGTTTGATTATTACTTTTATTGATGGCGATACCTTGACGCTGAATAATAATAATCTGAATATGGGCACTCTGAATAAAAAGAAAGGGACGGTGACTTTTCGGGGGCAATATCCTATTAGCTTGTATTCGCAGAATTTTGTTAAGAAAAAGGATGTGGATAAAGTCCGGGTTGAATGGGCGCGGGGGTATGAGGATTATGAGGTTTATCATGTGGATTTATTGAGGAAGCAGTTGAGGTGTTTTTAGGTGTTTTTTTTAGTTGAGAGAGTTGAAGAAGTTGATTCGCTTCGCTAGTTGATTCGCTCGCAAGCTTCGCTAGTTGATTCGCTTCGCTAGTTGAAAAAGTTGAGACGTTCGCCTACGGCTCTCTGGTTGAGACTCGTCCTGCGGACTTCGGGTTGAGTGCTTCGCAGGTTGAGATGAGTAGTGAGAGATGAGTAGTGAGAGATGAGTAGTGAGTAGTGAGTAGTGAGAAAGTTGAAGAAGTTGATTCGCTTCGCTAGTTGAATCGCTCGCAAGCTTCGCTAGTTGATTCGCTTCGCTAGTTGAGAGATTTGGGTTTTTGATTGGGGATTTTACTTCATTATATGATATTTGGCATTCTGCATTTGACGTACTCAGGGGGGCGCTTGCTCAGTTGCCTTTAGTCTAAAAAAGTTTAGTACAATTTTTGCTGTATTTGTTTAGATTTCAATCAATAAGTTTATAATTGATTTGATATTTTCCGAAAGGTAGGGAAATAAATGATTGACTCGTATCGGGTAGGGTTTGGGCATAGACTAGTTCATTGCTTTAGGATTTTGAAAGAAGGTAGAGGTAAGCGTTGAGCTATATTTTCAAAATCAATCTGATTGATTTGTTATAAATTAGTAAACCTTTTTAGATGTAAATAGTCTTATATACAGGGAGTTAGTAAGTTTTGTTGTTACACTTGAGCAAGTTTTAATTTAGGAAAAATGAGAAAAATCGGATTAGTCATTGGGTTATTATGGATTTCCGTGATGAATTCTTTTGGTCAGGATGGGGGCTTTCCTGCTTCCAAAACCGGTACCGGCACCATCTATGGCAAAATAATGGATGGCACAAAAAATGAAGCCCTAGCCTACGCCAATGTGTCCCTACTCAAAAAAGGGAGTCCAAGTATCATCGCTAGTAAAACCACTGAATCCGGAGGCCGATTTATCTTTAGAGATCTCCCTTACGGCAAATATTTTATAGAAGTTTCTTTTCTTGGGATGAATGATTATGCCAGTGATAAGATTGTTGTTGATAAAAATCATAGTGTCGTTCCATTGGGACAAATTGTCTTGACCGCCAATACAGAGAAACTGACCGAGGTCAAAGTGCAGGGCGAAAGAGTAGCAGAAGAAATCAGCTTAATCAAAAAAGTCTTTAATGTCAGCCAAGATGTCAATACGGCCGGTGGTACAGCCTTAGATGCCTTACGCAATATCCCGGCTTTGTCAGTGAGCATGGATGGTAACGTACAATTGCGCGGTAGTAGTAATGTCAAAATACTAGTCAACGGGCGTTCGTCTTCTTTGATTGGCTCCGGCGGGGAGCAAAACTTGGAGCAAATTCCGAGTGCTTCTATCGAAACCATCGAAGTCTTGACCAATCCTTCCGCCAAATATGAAGCCGCCGGCAAAACCGGAATCATCAATATCATCTTGAAAAAAGCCGGCAATTTGGGCTTTAACTATAGCCTTAATGTGCTGGCCGGTACAAAGGACAAGCTCTCTACCGGCTTGGCGATGAATTATCGCACCGAAAAATGGAATTGGCGGGTGGGCTATCAGTTTGACCGAAAGTTTTATCCTTCTTGGAAAACCCTGGATCGGCAGAGTATTTTTGCGGATACGACCTATTTCCTTTCGGAAAATTCTACCGCCGATAAATTAAAACAAGGTCATA
>JALVCY010000002.1 GCA_027009605.1 Saprospiraceae bacterium | reverse complement strand
TACATTTTTCCTTACCACTAAGTTCACTTTAGATAACACTAAGTTTACACTAAGAAACGCTACAAATTCTTGGCTTCAGACTGCTAAAATTTGGGTGAGAAATAGTCCACACATAGGCTAACATATTTTAAAAATTTTCTTTCGTTTACCCAACCAATTTTATAAAAAATCAGCAGAGCCTACTTAACCACCTTCAAGCTCATATCCATAGACTTGGCCGAATGGGTCAAAGCGCCCACAGAAATAAAATCGACCCCTGTCTTGGCTATCTTGCGCAATGTTTTCATAGTCACTCCGCCGGAAGCCTCCACTTCATATTTTCCGTCAATTATTTTTACGGCTTTTCTCATGTCGGCCAGCTTAAAATTATCCAACATAATTCGATTCACATGGCCGACTTTGAGCACCTTTTTGAGTTCTTTAATATTGCGGACTTCAACGGTGGACTTTAGGTGCAATTTATGTTTTTTGTTGTAGGCATTTATTTTCAAGATGGCTTCTTCGATACTGCCACAGGCATCCACATGATTGTCTTTGATCATAAAACGATCGTACAATCCGGTTCGATAATTGGTACAGCCCCCGATTTTGACCGCCCATTTTTCCAAAAACCGAATCAAAGGCGTAGTCTTACGAGTATCCAATACCTTAACAGGCAAATCGGCCACTTCGTCGGCATATTTTCGGCTTTGAGTGGCGATACCGCTCATTCGCTGCATGGTATTGAGTAGGAGTCGTTCTGCCTTGAGCAGGGCTTGACTGTTGCAAGAGACGGTGAATACAATATCTCCATATTTGACCGGAGAGCCGTCTTTGATGAGTACTTTTACTTTAGCTTTCGGATCAACTTTTTTGAAAATCTTCTTAGCGATAGCGACTCCGGCGATAATCCCATCTTCCTTGACCAAGAGCTTGGCTTTGGATTGACTTTGGGGTGGAATGCAAGCAAGAGAAGTATGGTCACCGGTCTGGATATCTTCTTCTAAACCGGCGACAATAAATTGATCTATTTGCTTATTGAGTTTTTTCATCGTTTTGTTTTAATCAGGCTAGAATAAGATACCAATCTTTAGTGCCAACCCATTCATAGATGCCTTAGAATCATCTGCATCTGTTTTTTCCGTCAGGTCAAAAAAGTACTTTTGGTAATAAATCCCTCCAACTAATTTTGTAGAAGAGCTGATGTCATACTCTACACCGGCGCCCACGCCCCAAGACATAGAAAAGCCCTTGACTTCTTTTTTGATATTCTCTTTTTCTCTCTGAAAGGCGGCATCCACCCCCTTAATATCTCCCGTGGTTTTGGTCACAAACCCAAAGGTAAACACCGGTAACTCTGCATAATAACGCAACAAACCAAATTCATTAGTCCGCATTTTTAGGCCGAAAGGGATTTCGACCAATTGCAGATTATACTTTAAGTTTACGCCTTCCGGCAAATTTTGGTCGATAACAGATGGCCAATACTTGCCTTCCTTATCATATTTTAGCGTGCCACCATGATTGAAAGCAAAGTTAACCCCTCCTATAAAAGAGTAATTTTCGGCAAAGTCGTATTCTCCCAGCAGTCCAAGTTTGAACCCCATATTGGCACCATTACCGTTAATTTTATTGTTATCGGTATTAAACCAACTCCAAGTAGGACTGGCCTGAATCCCAAACCTAAAGCTGTTTTGAGCTTGCGCAAAAAGAGAAAAGACCAAGCTGAAAAACAATACAATTCCTATTTTTTTCATTTTTAATTATTTTTTGATTGGAATGAAGCCCAAAGATAGTGGAATTATATAATGTATTTCCGTTATCTTTCGTTGAAATTTCGTCTTCAAACGAAAACCAACGTTTTTTAAGTACGTAAAAAGGCTTAATTTGATACCTTTGTCAAAAAATGTACCGCTTCATGAATTTTACCTATCCCCTTTCTTTTGGCAAGAAAAGCAGCTCGTTTCTACTTGGAGCGTGGCTATTGCTACTTCTATTTGGGCTCTCTATCAGTAGTTGCAACGATGACGAGAAAATTCCTGATGTCCGGGACATCCACATTGAATCGCAGGTTTATCGCTTTGATAGCATCTATTATCACACGGATAGTGCGGATATTCCGGCATTTTATCAAGAGCTGCAAAAAAATCATCCGGAGTTTCTCAAAACTTATATCCGTTTTATGACCGCCCCCTCCATGCGGGTCAAAGATACCATTGATTTTTTGCATGCCATGCAGCATCCCGGCCTACGTCGCTTATATGACACAACGGAACAGATTATTGGGGATTTCTCGAAAGAGCGTGCGGATTTTGCGCAAGCCTTCAAATATGTCAAATACTACTTACCCAAGCGGCCAACCCCTAATATCTATACTGTTGAAACCGAGTTTGCCATTGGCGCCTATCCGATGTCTAAAGATTTGTTCGTTGGTTTGGATATGTTTTTAGGTAAAGACTTCCCTTACGACCCGATGGTTTTTCCGGATTACATCAAACGCACCATGACCAAAGAAAATATTGTACCGTATGCCTTGCGTGCCTATGCGGACAGATTATCCGGCAATATTGAAGGAGAAGAATTTTTGGATTATATCATTTCTAACGGGAAAGCCTTGTATCTCCTTGATCATTTTTTACCGGCTACACCCGATAGTGTCATCATCAGATATACCAAAGCCCAATATGAATGGTGTCAAGAGAATGAATTCAATATGTGGTCGCATTTTATTCATGAAGGTCTCCTATACTCGACAAAAATGAAAGACTTTAGAAAACTGATTACGCCCAGCCCAAACTCTACCGGCATGCCTGACGAAGCACCGGGACGTACCGGCAATTACATGGGCTGGCAAATTATCAAAGCCTATATGAAGCGCTACCCCAAAACTACTTTTGAAGAATTACTCGCCCTTAAAGATTCTAAATTGATTCTGAAAAAATCTAAATACAAACCGAAGGGCAAATAAAGCTTGCAGCCACCACTGATAGGCATACCCCGTTTATCCCAACCATAAAATCCCTATCTTTGCGACATGGCAAAGAAAAAATTCCATAGGGGGCAAAAAATCCGGACAAAAAAGAAAAAAAGACCGGGAAAAGACTTTAATAAGTTGAACAAACCGGTTGTATCCACCCAAGTCCTTGCGGAAAAAACAAGGCTGAACAAGTATGTAGCACTTTCCGGAATTTGTTCGCGCCGGAAAGCCGCCGAGTACGTCAAGGAAGGGCTTGTAAAAGTCAATGGAGACGTGGTGGTCAATCCGGGTTTTGAAGTAACCAAAAAAGATGTGGTTGAATATAAGGGGACGAAGTTAATCCCCCAACTGGACAAGGTCTATATCCTAATGAACAAGCCTAAAAACACCATTACCACGGCTAGCGATGAAAAAGGACGCCGAACCGTTTTGGACTTAATTGGTGATAAAGTCCCCCAGCGAATTTTTCCAGTCGGCCGTTTGGATCGTGCGACCACAGGATTGCTACTTTTGACGAATGATGGAGATTTATCTTTTCGATTGAGTCACCCATCCGGCCAAGTTCGAAAAATATATCATGCCACCTTAGATCGCCCCCTTGCGGAAAATGATTTAGCTAAAATCAAAAAAGGAATTCGCTTAGAAGAAGGCATAGCTATCGTGGATGGCATCTCTTATTTGGATGATAAGCCCAAAAATAAAGTAGGTATCGAAATTCATATTGGCTGGAACCGGATTATCCGGCGAATTTTCGAGCACTTGAATTATGAAGTGGTCAAACTAGACCGTGTCTATTTTGCCGGATTGACTAAAAAGGATTTAAAACGCGGGTGGTTCAGGCATCTAAATGGTCAGGAAATCATTATGCTGAAACATTTTACAAAGGGTAAAAAATAAGTAACTGTTTAGGTGCTCCTAGTTTTAAGGCAAAAAATAGGCATTTTTGTGTATGTTGACGTAGGGACGCACGGCCGTGCGTCCCTACGTGAGAAAATTTTAGCAAAAACAGGCACAAAATGGGATACCTAAACAGTTACAAAAAATAAAACTTTATCTCCCGCTGATTTTTTCCCCGCAGATTTCCGCAGATTTTTTTTCTTTCTAGGCTAGCTTCACCACTCACCACTCACTTCTCACTTCTCAACTTCTCACTTCTCAACTTCTTCAACTAGCAAAGATTTCATCCAGAGCCAATGGCATACAGGGGAACATTTTGGCTCACCAATCACTACGCTGCGCTCCGTGCTTAGCGATCCACGCCCCAAGCGAATCTCAACCACGAAGTCCGAATCCACGATAGTAATCGGGACAAGTTCTCAACCTAGTGAGCCGAAGGCGAACGTTCTCAACCTCTTACACATACTCAAACCAAGAAGTAAAATGTCTCAAAAATTCCGGTTCTTTGACGATTTTGATTCCTTTGACTTGTTCTCTTCCTTTGAGCAATTCACCAAAGACTTCAATCACGTAATCAATATGACTTTGGGTATAGACCCTCCTTGGGATAGCCATTCGGACAAGCTCCATACTAGCAGGCACAAATTCGCCGGCTTCATTTTTGGATCCAAACATAACGGAGCCAATTTCTACGGCTCGCACGCCCCCGATTTTGTACAATTCACAAGCTAAGGCTTGACCGGGAAATTGCTCCGGCGGAATATGGGGATAAAATGCCTTCGCATCCACATACACCGCATGCCCCCCCACCGGCTGGATAATTGGAATGCCCATCTTCAAAATCTTATTGCCTAGATAAGCCGTACTGGTCACCCGGTAATGTAAGTAATCCGGTTCAAAAACTTCTTTTAAACCAATGGCGATGGCCTCCATATCTCTTCCGGTCAATCCACCATAAGTAGAAAAACCTTCCGTAACAATAAGCGTAGTTTTGCATTCGTCCGCTAGACGTTCGTCATTTAGTGCCAAGAATCCGCCCATATTCACCAAAGCATCTTTTTTGGCGCTCATGATGGCTCCGTCTCCAAAAGAGAGCATTTTTTTGGCAATATCTTCGTAAGACCAGTCTTGGTAAGCGGCTTCTCTGTGTTTGATAAAATAAGCATTCTCGGCAATCCGGCACATATCGAAGATAAAAAGAACACCGTGTTTTTTGCATATTTTGGAGACCGCTTCGGCGTTAGCTAGGCTGGCCGGCTGGCCACCACCGCTATTATTCGTTACCGTTAGGATGACGGCACCAATATTCTCTGCGCCGTGCTCTGTAATTAGCCGGTCGAGTTTTTCCGTATCCATATTGCCTTTGAATGGATGCGTTGAAGCCGGTTGCAACCCTTCCGGAATGGGAATATCTATAGCCTTTGCGCCCGAAAATTCTATATTCGCCCGGGTCGTGTCAAAATGTGTGTTAGAAATAAATACTTTGCCCGGGCCACCAACCTTGGTGTACAATAAATGCTCGGCCGCACGTCCTTGGTGTGTTGGCAGGATGAATTCAAAACCGGTCAAATCCTGAATGGCCTTTTCCATACGTTTCCAGCTTCTTGCGCCTGCATAGCTTTCATCTCCGCGCATGATGCCGCTCCATTGGTTGGCACTCATGGCTGACGTGCCGCTATCTGTCAACAAATCAATAATGACATCTTCGGCATCAATCAGAAATGGATTGTAATGCGCTTTTTTTAGGATTTCGACTCTTTCTGCTTCGGTGGTCAATTTGATTGGCTCGACCACCTTTATCCGAAATGGTTCAATAGTTACTTTATGGTGCATGTTTTCTCAATTTGGCTTTGACGTGTTTTTTGGTCGGTATGCATCCCATTTGTCTTGAGTTTGCATCCAACTTACTTGCGTAAAAATATCAGTTTCAAAGGTAAGAAAAGTTAGTAGAATAGAATGGCTTGTTGGAAAAATAAATTGGATTGAATGAAGCGAGTATGGGTTGAGAGAGTTGAAGAAGCTAATTGGCTTCGCTAATGGATTCACTCGCTGCGCTTCATTAGTTGAGAAAGTTGAGATGCTCGCATTTGATTATTTACAACGACCTTTTTTTAGCAAAAATGGGGATGCGTCTTACCCTATTTCGGGCGCAGTCTGGCTTTGTCCGTTACTTCTCGATAGATATCACAGTGATTTGACTTGAAGAATTAGCCCCTACTTGACTTTAGCCGTTTTGTAACTGTTTAGGTGCTCCTATTTTAAGGCAAAAAATAGGCATTTTTGTGGATGTTGAAGCTACAATTTTTGAAGCGTAGCAGGGCTACGTGAGAAAAT
>JALVCY010000001.1 GCA_027009605.1 Saprospiraceae bacterium | reverse complement strand
CTCAACCTAGAGAGCCGAAGGCGAACGTCTCAACTTTCTCAACTAGCGAAGCGAATCAACTAGCGAAGCCTGCGAGCGAATCAACTTCTTCAACTAGCAGAATGTCGAATGTAGAATGCCGAATATCGAATAATGAAGTCAAGAACAAACCACTACCAAAGACCAAAAAAACACCTCCATTCCCAAGCAAACCCCCACCCATATACCCAGTTAAAAAATAATTCGTTATCTTTGGACGAGCTAATCCTTTGACTACCATCTGATGAGCTATAAACCAAATATCCGACTTTCATGAAATATGTCCCCAAGTTTATTTTAGCCATTTTGTTAGTGCTTAGCGTGTGGTATTCTGCGCAAGCAACCCATATCCGAGCCGGAGAAATTGTCATCCAACAATTAGACGATTGCGGACTAACCATCAAAGCAACCGTTTTGACCTATGCCAAGACCTCCATGGGAGCCGCCGACGAAGACACCATCACCATAGAATGGGGAGATGGGCTTGTTGCACTAGCCGGACGAGTCAACGGGCCCGGAAATAAAGGGGTTTTGCTGGGAAATGACATCAAATTAAATATTTATGAAGCCTTTCACACTTATTCCGGAAGGTCCACTTATGTCATCAGCACGACCGATCACAATAGAAATGATGGCATTATCAATATTCCCAACTCTGTATTCACCCCCATGCACATCGCTACGACTTATACCTTTCTCAATCCCCAATTTCAAGGCTGTAATAGTACACCAATCATCCTTCAACCACCGATTGACTTCGGTTGTGTCGGTAAAAAATTTGTCTATAACCCCAATGCTTACGACCCCGATGGAGATAGTTTGGCCTTTATCTTAACCAAACCGCTTTTCAGCAATGGCGTGCCGGTACCGGGCTATGTCTTTCCGCAATATATCAATCCGGGCAGCAATAATCAATTCTCGATGAATCCGGTGACCGGTGACATTATTTGGGAAGCGCCGCAAAAAGCCGGGGAATACAATATTGCCATGTACATCATCGAATATCGCAACGGCACCGCCATTGACACGACCATTCGGGATATGCAAATCCTAATCAAAGACTGTGATAATGAACCACCTGAAATCCAAACGATTGAGGATGTTTGTGTTGTTGCCGGGGACACTCTGGAGTTTGATGTTACCGGAACGGATCCGGATACCGGGCAATTAGTGCAAGTAACGGCACTGGGCGGCCCGTTTGTAACCGATATCAGTCCGGCTACTTTTACCGTATCCAGCAACTTTGAGACGCCCCCTGTGGTCGGACATTTTTTCTGGCCTACCACCTGCGAACATATCTCCAATCAAGAATACTCCGTCATATTCAAAGCCGAAGACAACTACTTTGGGAGCAGCGGCCTAACCGACCTTAAACAAGTCCGCATCAAAGTCGTCGGACCGCCCCCACAGGATGTCCAAGCCGAAGCAGATGACGGCCATATCAATCTCTCTTGGGCCGCACCTTATGCCTGCGAAGATGCCGCCGAAAACTATTTTAGGACTTTTACGGTTTGGCGAAAGCTGGGAAGCAATCAATTTCCACCGGATACCTGCTCGCCCGGCCTTGCGGGAAAAGGCTATACAAAAATCTCCCCTTCGGCAAAAGATCTAGTCAATGGCCGTTATGTTTTTGTCGATAATAATGTGGAAAAAGGCCGAACCTATTGCTATCGCATTCTCGCTGAATTTGCCAAAATTTCTGCAGGAGGCTACCCTTACAATTTGGTAGAAAGCCTGCCTTCTGATGAAGTTTGTATCCAGCTAGGACGGGATATCCCCTTGATTACCAAGGTCTCCGTTCAAAATACGGACACCGATGCCGGCATCATCCAAGTCGAATGGACAAAGCCCATAAGCAAAGACTTGGACACACTCCAAAATCCGGGCCCCTACACCTATGAAGTCCAACGAGAAGTCGGCATTACCGGGTCTGTGTCCACGGCGATTCCGGGGGCCTCCTTTACCAGTACTAGCTTTGCCGAAGCCAATGACACGACTTATTTGGATGGGAATCTCAATACCTTGGCGAATCCGTATAGCTATCGCATTGCTTTTTATGTCAACGGAGAATCAACCCCGCTAGGTTTTACCGAACCGGCTTCATCCGTCTTTCTATCCATTACGCCATCCGATCAAAAAAACTATTTATCTTGGCAAGAAATGGTGAGTTGGGATAATTATGCCTATACTATTTTTCGCAAGAATCCGGTGACCGGCCTGTTTGATTCTATTGGCGTAAGCACCGACCAAACCTATACGGACGAAGGGCTGGAAAATGGCCAAGCGTATTGTTATTACATCCAAAGTTATGGAAGCTATGGAGTTGGAGACATCGCTTCGCCCTTGATTAATTTTTCGCAAGAAGCCTGCTCAACTCCTAAAGACGACATTCCACCTTGCCAACCCGAACTGACTGTAACCAATGTTTGTCTCGACAATTCCATCGTGGATGGCAATGGGGCTTTTTATAATTTACTGTCTTGGACAAACCCGGAATCTACTTGTGGGGATGATGATTTGGCCGGATTTCATATCTATTATACTCCGACAGAAGGGGGCAATTTAGAAGTCATAGAAACACTCTCAGAGCTGACGTTTGAACATTATCCGGAAGTCGGTATTGCCGGATGTTATGCCATTACGGCCTTTGATTCGGTGGGCAATGAATCCGCCATTGATACGGTTATTTGTGTGGATAACTGCCCCGATTACGAGTTGCCCAATACCTTTACCCCCAATGGGGACGGACAAAATGATGAATTTATTCCATTCCCCTACCATTTTATTGCCCGAATTGATTTGAAAGTGTTTAATCAATGGGGTAATTTGGTTTTTGAATCCACAGACCCGGCTATCCACTGGAACGGCACAACATCCGATGGGCAAGCCTTGGCGAGTGGGACTTATTTTTACACTTGCCGGGTTTTTGAGAATCGGGTGACCGGTGTGACGACGAGACCTGATATTTTGACCGGATATATTGAATTGGTTCGGGAGTAAATTTTAGGCCTTGAGGAAAGCTTACCACTCAGAGCACTGATAAAACACTTAGTTTTGCACGAGTCTAATCCTTCGTGACCTGAGTGGTTAGACTCCAAAGACAAAAAGAGAAAAACATGTTCACAGGAATTATCGAATCCCTTGCGGAAATCAAGGAAGTAAAAACAGAAGGTAGCAACTATCACTTCAAAGTGGAGTCGCCTATTTCCAAAGAATTAAAGGTAGATCAAAGCCTAGCCCATGACGGGGTCTGCCTGACCGTTACCGAAAAAGATGACACGTCCCATTGGGTTACCGCCATTGCCGAGACACTCAAGTTGACTTCGCTTTCGCAATGGAAACCGGGTACTTTAATTAATCTTGAACGAGCCATGGCAGCCAACGGACGCTTGGATGGACACTTCGTCCAAGGGCACGTGGACTCGGTCGGAACCTGTACCCGCATAGAAGATGCGGACGGGAGTGCCTATTTTACGTTTGAGTTTGACCCCCAATTTAGCCACTTAATCGTTCCGAAAGGCAGTATTACGGTCAACGGTGTTAGTCTGACGGTAGTCGCTCCAACCAAGCACAACTTTCAAGTGGCCATCATCCCTTTTACGGTGGAACATACTAATTTTCAGCAGATTCGGGTGGGGACGAAGGTGAATCTGGAGTTTGATATTATCGGCAAATATTTTGTGCGGTATATGGAGGTCTATAATCAACAAGTATAGCCACTCCAAACCACCATCTCATGATATCTATTCT
Source organism: Saprospiraceae bacterium (assembly GCA_027009605.1). Taxonomy (GTDB): domain Bacteria; phylum Bacteroidota; class Bacteroidia; order Chitinophagales; family Saprospiraceae; genus HyVt-613. The sequence continues at coordinate 2,428 of JALVCY010000001.1, read as the reverse complement.
TATCCCGGTCAAAAATGCGGCGCCCTTTCTTTCGGAGTGTTTGATTTCGATTTTAGGACAGACGGAGACGGACTGGGAAGCGCTGTTTGTAGATGATCATTCTACGGATGGGAGTCGGGCGATTTTGGAGAGCGTAGCCAAGCGTTTTCCCAAAATCAAAGTCTATTCATCTGAAGGTCAAGGGATTGTACCGGCCTTGCGCACGGCCTTGCGTCAGGCGTCCGGCGAACTCATCACGCGCATGGATGCAGATGATGTGATGCCCAAAGACAAATTAAAAATACTTAAAACTCATTTGGAATCTTTAGGCCCCGGACATGTGGCGACCGGCCGGGTTCAATATTTTTCGGAAGACCCATTGGGAGACGGGTATATTCGCTATCAAAACTGGCTCAATGAGCTTGCGCAAAATAATACCCACTACCAAGATTTGTACAAAGAATGTGTCGTCCCTTCGGCGGGTTTTATGATCTATCGGAGTGATTTGGAAAAAATCGGTGGATTTGAGCGGGCTGCTTATCCGGAAGACTATGATTTGGTTTTTCGGTTTTATCAATATGGTTTGAAGATTAGTGCGGTATCGGAAGTCATCCATCATTGGCGCGATCATTCGGCTCGGACTTCTCGAAATGTCGCTTTGTATTCCGGGCATTTCTTTGATTTAAAACTGTCCTACTTTTTGACATTGGACTACGACTCCAAAAGGAAATTGGTGCTGTTGGGGGCAGGAAAAAAAGGAAAGTTGCTTGCGCAAAAATTAATTGCCCACCAAATCCCTTTTCTGTGGGTGACCAATAACGAACAAAAAGTAGGTCAAGAAATATATGGTCAGAGACTCCTTTCGGAAAAAAACACCCCACTACAACGTACTGACTATCAAGTCATTATCGCAATCTCTTCACCGCCGGATGTATTGGAATTGAATCAGATGCTGTCCTTAACGGATATGGAAAAGGGGCGGGATTATTTTTGGTTTTGTTGAGCGGACTAGTCAAGAGCTTTCAACTCTCCGAAAGATTATTATTTGGGGCGGTTAAAACTGCCGGTACCACCCAACTAAATTTTGACAAAACCATTTCTGACCAAGAAATAGAAAGAAAGGGCTAGGAGTTTGAGCTCTTCGTTGGGCGTCAATTCGGACAAGAGCTCAAAGGCTCGAGGGTTGACTTTTTTTGCTTTCTTGACATCGCCGATGCTTCCTTTTTCACGCCCGTCAATAAAAACCGGATAATAATCATTATTTTTTTGGCGCTCGATTTTGGCCAACACTTTTTTCTTATCAGATACCAAGGCATAATCCGGGGTAATGCCTCCAAAGTATTTGCCGTTTAAAGCCACTTCTACCCTATTATTTTTGATTCGATAGAGAAATTCGTGATGGGAAGTCAAGACAACTAAGATGGCATTTTCCTTTTTTCCAAGATAGCGCTTGTAGCCAAACAAAACCATCGGCTCCTGATAAATCGAAACAAAAGTGCCTTCGGCCGATTTGACACTGCCTGCCTTCTCTTTGTAAGGGTTTCTTTTTAGCGAAAGCAGAGCCCGGTCTTCATCACTCCAAGGGACTAGTTGTGCCCGTTTTTTGCCTAGCTCTTCTTGTATTTTACGAAAGTCCGCCTGTACCTTGGCCTTCCCGGGATTCAAATTAGAAAGGCCAAGAAACACAGCACGAGAGCCCAACGCCCCACTTGCGGCCAAAGCAAACATAAGTACCAAAATAAAAAGAATCGATCCCATAAGCTGACATTATCCGTAAAATCATTCAAATATACAATGAATTTATGGATTACAGCTAATTTTTTCGACAATCCCAGCTTTTTTATCGTTGTTTGGATGCCGAAGTCAAAAAAGCCGATTCTGAAATACAGAATCGGCTTTTTCATTCCGGAAATGGTCGTTACAAACTAACTTAACTATGCTGATGCAGCAAAACTTAAGTTAACTCACAGCAACCACTTTTTCTTCATTTGCCCACAAGCCATGCTTGGTACAATAAGCGGTAGCGGACAATTTCATCTTGGATTTGGTAGGGACAACATAAAAGTCAACTTCTACGTGCCCGGGCATATTGCCTAAAGTACCCGGTTCATAATTAGATTGAGCCAACAAAGTCTCCCCATCCCACAATTGGACATAAGAGATGTAATGGTCAAAATCATCCGGATGGGTGTATTCGTTGCCGACTTTTACAGTGACCTTAAATTTTTCTCCCTTTTTGGCCGTATCATCACAATACACAAACGGAGAATGACGGTCAATGTAATCTTTTTTAGCTTCACGCTCTACTGTGGAAATATCCACGTACTTATTCAATTTCATCAGTTTTATTTTTGATGTTAAAAACAATTGCTTTGGCAAAGTTAGTCTTTTTTTTGATACTTGATTTTCTCAAAAACTTTTGTTTTTTTTCTTTCTAGGCTAGCTTCAA